>JBBQDI010000269.1:0-1512 GCA_038319505.1 Burkholderiales bacterium | reverse complement strand
GGGCCAGCGCCTGCACTACGGCGTGCGCCCCGAAGATCTGGTGCTGGCCGCCGGACCGGTCCCGGGGAAAACCATCAAAGCAGAGGTGCTGTTGGTCGAGCCCATCGGGCCCCAGACCGAGGTGGTGATGAAGGCCGGCACGCAGGATCTGACCATCGTCATGCCGGGGCGGCCGGTGGTCGAGATCGGGCAGCGCGTTTACCTGCAGGTGACACCCGGTCGGGTGCACCTGTTTGACGGGGCAAGTGGTGAACGTATCGGCAACAAGGCGTGCAAAGGGAGTCCGGCATGACGCAACGCAACGAAGTCCATGTTTACGCTGGAACAGCAGGCCATTCAGCCTGGTTCAGCGAAGACGCCGGACAATCGTGGGTCCATCCCAACAGCCATTCGGGCATGTATCTGGAAGCGCGAGTCTGGTGCTTTGCCAGTCATCCAGCCCAACCACGGCACATGTATGCCGGCAGCGACATGGGCCTGTATCGATGGGACGAAGCCGATGCCCGCTGGACTGCCCTGCCCTCGCCGCTTGAAGATGTCTGGTCCATCGCGATGGACCCGCAAGATCCTGCTGTCCTGCTAGCCGGTGGCCGGCCAGCGGCGCTGTGCCGCTCTACCGATGGGGGGTTGAGCTGGACGCCGGCCAAGGTCGATGGGCTGCGCCAGTTTTCCGATGTCAACATGGGGCCGACGCGTGTCACCCAGATCCTTTTCGACCCGGTCCACGCGGACACTGTCTGGGCGACAGTGGAGATCGGCGGCATCCTGCGCAGCCGGGATCGAGGCCGCAGCTGGACGCTGTTTGAAGCGGGACTCCAGTCCAGCGACGTTCATGGCATTGCTGTGGTGCGCGCACCTGGCGAGTCGGCCCACATCATCGCCGCCACCAATCGCGGTCTGCATCGCAGCCGCGACCTGGGCGAGACCTGGGTGTATGAAGAGCTGCCCACGCACTGGCAGTATGCGCGCAGCATCACGGCAGCAGTGAACGACCTGTCCACCGTGTACGTCACCATCGGCAACGGCCCGCCCGGCAATAGCGGCCGCCTGTTGCGCAGCCGTAACGCGGGTGTGACCTGGGCCAACGTATCCCTGCCCGGCGAAATCAACAGCACCGTGTGGTGCCTGGCGCTTCATCCCTCTGACGCGCAACTGATGTTCTGCGCAACCAACCTCGGCCAGCTTTTTCGCAGCAGCGATGGCGGCAACAACTGGGAACGCCTGGCCCACGAGTTTGGCGAGTTGCGCGCGCTGCACTGGCGGGGCCTGCCAGCAGGCATACGCATCACGCCGCATGCCATCACGCGGCCAACCATCAAGGTTTCCAACCTCTAGGCTCATTTCCCCTTTCAGAAATCATGCAAAAAAAGATCATCCTGACCTGCGCCGTGACCGGAGGCGACGACACAGGACTCAAGTATCCGAACGTTCCGGTCACCCCCGCGCAGGTGGCGCAAGCCGCCATCGACGCGTGTACCGCCGGCGCAGCCATCGCGCACATCCACGTGCGGG
>JBBQDI010000268.1:0-1534 GCA_038319505.1 Burkholderiales bacterium | reverse complement strand
CAGGAACATCGGCCACGCCAGCCAGGCCAGCAGGATGGCCATTGGCAGCAGGAACAGCAGCCCGCCGATGAGGTCGATCCAGGCCTGCCCGCGCGCACCGAAGCGGTTGTAGAGGATGTCGATGCGCACATGGCCGTTGTGCTTCAGGGTGTAGCCCGCTGCCAGCAGAAACATCGCGCCGAACAGATACCACTGGATTTCCAGCCAGGCATTTGAGCTTTCACCCAAGGTGTAACGCACCAGGGCATTGCCCGCCGAAATCAGGGTGGCGACCAGCACCAGCCAGATCGCGAGCCGTCCCACGCGTTCGGTCAATGCGTCGATCAGGCGGGCGAGGCTAAGTAATGCGTTCATAGTGCGCCGGTCTTTCTGAGGAAGACGGCCAATCGTTCGGCAACCTGGTGATAGCCCGCAGCGTTGGCGTGAATGGGGTCGGATTTAAGGTGATTGTCTTTCAATACGTCGTTGAATATCTCGCGTTCCAGCGGCAGCTTCATGTCCTCGGCGACGCGGGTGTAAAAATCCGGCGCGCCGCCGAACAGTTTGGGTTCGGGAACGCCTATCAACACGACGTCGGCGCCGCTGGCACGGATGGTTTGCACCAAGAGACGCAGGTTGTTTTCGGTGCTGGCTGCGGGCTGCCTTCTCAGCATGTCGTTGCCACCGAGGCACAGCAGCACCAGGCGCGGTTTGTATTCGGACAGCACGGCAGGCAGACGTTGCAATCCCGAAACCGTGGTGTCGCCGGGCACGCCGGCATTGATCACGGTGTGGCCAATCAGCGATGCGAGCACAGCGGGATAAGCCGTGGCGTCGCTCGCGCCGGTGCCGTGAGTGAGGCTGTCGCCGAAAGCGACGATGATGTCATCTGGACTGAGTTTGGACAGCGTCGGCGTGCGGTCGCACGCCGCGAGCAGAAAGAAAACACAAACCGCGATCAGAAAGCGGCTCACCACAAGGGTACTCCGATCCACTACGGGCTGAAGCCCGTGTGGAGTCGTATGTGCTGCCAGCATTTAGTTGCCGGCCACCGTCATCTTGTCGATCAGGATCGAGCCGACCTGCTTGGAACCGCGCCGTTCGATGTCGCGGCCGATGCCAACGACGCCCTTGAACATCGTAGCCAGGTTGCCGGCGATGGTGATTTCCTCGACCGGATATTGAATCTCGCCGTTTTCAACCCAGAAGCCGGCGGCGCCACGCGAGTAGTCGCCGGTGACCATGTTGGCGCCGGAGCCGAGCAGTTCGGTGACCAGGAGGCCGGTGCCCATTTGTTTCAACAGGCCATCAAGGTCGTGCTCGCCGGGGGTGACGATCAGATTGTGGCTGCCGCCGGCGTTGCCGGTGGTCGTCATGCCCAGCTTGCGCGCGGAATAGCTCGACAGGAAATAGCCTTGCAGCACGCCGTCTTTCACGATGTCGCGCTCGTGACAAGCCACGCCTTCGCTGTCGAAAGGCGCGCTACCCAAACCGTTCGTGATGAAAGGCATTTCGCGAATCTGCATCAGTGGCGCGAATACCTCCTTGCCCAGAC
>JBBQDI010000267.1:0-1606 GCA_038319505.1 Burkholderiales bacterium | reverse complement strand
TGCTGGCAGGCATGGCATCAATCACCTCCATCAGCTCGGTGCGGCGCTGCTGGTCTTCCTGCTGCTGCAATTCGGCAAAGCCGCGGCGCAGGGTTTCCACCGCCTCGAACACGTCTTCGCCGGCAAACTTCAGTACCACTTGGCCAAGCAGCGTGCCCAGCAATTTGACCTGCGCACGCAGGTGATCATCCGTCAGGTGGGTATCGGGTGCATTCATGGGCGGCTATCAGGAATCAGTGCAACAAAGCAGCCCATTTTCGCATAGTCGGCACGCATCACCCAACCGCGTGCCGGGCGTTGCGGAACATCCGCAACCAGGGGGCCGCACCCACCATGCCATCCGGCTTCCAAGACAGCTGCGCGGCACGGAACACCCGCTCCGGATGTGGCATCAGAATACTGAAACGGCCGTCCGCGGTAGTGAACCCGGTACCCCCCCCAGCCGAGCCGTTGGGGTTGAGCGGGTAGGTTTCGGTTACAGCGCCCCGGTGATCGACATATCGCAGCGTCTGCTGCGCCTGCGCAGCATGCGCGGGATCGCGGAAAGCCACCCGACCCTCACCGTGCGATACCACAATCGGCATCACGGAACCGGCCATGTCGGCAAAGAACAGAGACGGCGAAGCCAGCACTTCGACCTGGGCAAAGCGGGCCTCGAACTGCTCCGACAGGTTGCGCTCAAAACGCGGCCAAGCGTCCGCGCCCGGAATCAGGTCATGCAGTTGACTCATCATCTGGCACCCGTTGCATACGCCCAACGCAAAGGCGTCGGTACGCTCGAAAAACGCCGCGAACTGGTCGCGCGCACGTGGATTAAACAGGATCGACTTGGCCCAGCCGCCGCCCGCACCAAGCACGTCACCGTAGCTGAAGCCACCGCATGCGGCGAGGCCAGTGAAATCGCCGAGGCTGATGCGACCGGACAGGATGTCGCTCATGTGCACGTCGACCGCAGTAAAACCGGCGGCATCGAACGCGGCCGCCATCTCGACCTGACCATTGACGCCCTGCTCGCGCAGGACCGCGACGCGCGGGCGCTTGCCACTGGCAATAAAGGGGGCGGCAATGTCGGCCTGCGCGTCGAAAGTCAAGGCATAACGCAGCCCCGGATCGGCAGCATCGGCATGCGCTGCAAACGCTTGCTCGGCGCACGCCGGATTGTCGCGCAGCATCGCCATTTCATGACTCGTGCGCGCCCATGTGCTTTGCAGATCAATGCGCGCCTCATCCAGGATCAACCTGTCCTTGCGCAGCACCCGCACCCGGTCGAGCGCGTTGACCTGACCGATGACATGAAACTCGCTGCGCAGGTTGGCGTCGATGAACGCCTGCATCACGGCCGGGGTATCGGCGCGCCGAACCTGCAACACCGCGCCGGCCTCCTCGCTGAACAGTACGTTGAAGATGCGCGCGGTAAAGCCTGCTTCTCCCAGTTTTTCGGGTTCCGGCAGGCCTTCGTCCTCGACTTCGTGGCGTATCTGATCGAGGCACAAATCATCGACGTCCAGATCCAGCCCGCAGTGTCCGGCAAACGCCATTTCGGCCAGTGCGGCCAACAGCCCACCATCGGAACGGTCGTGATAAGCCAGCAGCTTGCCCGCAATAT
>JBBQDI010000266.1:0-1842 GCA_038319505.1 Burkholderiales bacterium | reverse complement strand
ATCAGCCCCAACGGCTTTTATCGTGGTCGTCAAGTCGTCAAGGCCAAAGGCGAATAATTATTTTCGCGCGCCACGGTTTGATTCCTGTGGGTTTGATTACCGCAGGACTCAATGCTGCAGCGTGGCGCGCTCAAATTCAGCAATGATTCCGGCTGCATGAGAAACATCACAGTCGCCATTGACGTCATGGGGGGGGATCACGGCCCTCATGTCACCGTCCCGGCGGCGATCCATTGTCTTGCGCGTCACCCTGATCTGAATGTGATTCTGGTCGGGTCGCAGGACATCATCACGGCTGAACTCAAGGTGCATCGTGCCAAGCCTGGACCGCGTCTACTCGTGCGACATACCACTCAGGTGGTGGCGATGGACGAGCCCCCCGCACAGGCTTTGCGCGGAAAAAAAGATTCCTCCATGCGTGTGGCCATCGACCTCGTCAAATCCGGTGAGGCCGAAGCCTGCGTGTCGGCAGGCAATACGGGCGCCCTGATGGCAACCGCACGCTTCGTCCTGAAAACCCTTCCCGGTATCGACCGTCCCGCCATTGCGGCCGTGATGCCAACAATAAGTGGCCACGCGCTGGTGCTGGACATGGGTGCCAACGTCGATTGTTCGGCCGAGCATCTGCTGCAGTTCGGCATCATGGGCGCGATGCTGGTGTCGGCTGTCGAACACAAACCCAACCCGAGTGTCGGTCTGCTCAATATCGGCGAGGAAGCCATCAAGGGTAACGAAATGGTGAAACGTGCTGCCGAACTATTGCGCGATAGCCACCTGAACTTCTATGGCAACGTTGAAGGCGATGATATTTTCAAAGGCACCACAGACGTGGTGGTGTGCGATGGTTTTGTCGGCAACGTGACGCTGAAAGCATCCGAGGGCCTGGCCAAAATGATAGCTACCACCCTGCGCGCCGAGTTCAAACGCAACTGGCTGACCCGTATTGCGGGCCTGGTGGCCTTGCCGGTACTGAAGGCGTTCAAGCATCGTCTCGATCCACGCCGCTACAACGGCGCTACCCTGCTGGGTCTGAAAGGGGTGGTGGTCAAAAGCCATGGCTCGGCCGACTGCTTTGCATTCGAACACGCAATCGAAACCGCAAGCGAAGAAGTCCGTAACAATGTTCTAAAGCGTATTACCGACCAGATCCAACTCCTGCAACGGGTGGCTGCTTGACCTATTCCCGCATTCTCGGCACCGGCAGCTATCTGCCCGCGCGCATTCTTACCAACGCTGATATTGAAAAGCTGGTTGATACGAACGATCAATGGATCGTCGAGCGGACCGGTATTCGCGAGCGCCATATTGCCGCTGAGGGCGAATTCACCAGCGACCTGGCGACCCAGGCGGCGCGCGCAGCACTCGAAGTGGCCGGGCTGGTGCCCGATGACATCGACCTTTTGCTGGTCGCGACCACCACGCCGGATCTGGTGTTTCCCAGCACCGCCTGCATAGTCCAGTCCAAGCTCGGCATGACCAACGGCAAGCCGGCATTTGATTTGCAGGCGGTTTGTAGCGGCTTTGTGTATGCCCTTTCGGTGGCGGACCAATTCATCAAGACCGGTGCGGCGAAACACGTGCTGGTGATCGGCGCAGAAACCCTGTCGCGCATCACCGACTGGAACGACCGCGGCAATTGCATTCTGTGGGGCGATGGCGCGGGTGCGGTGGTGCTGGGCGCGTCGAGCGAACCCGGGATTATCGCCACCCATATTCATGCCGACGGTCGCCACAAGGATTTGCTGCGCACCACTACGGGCACATCAACCGGCATGAGAGAGCCCGCGTTGATGCGGATGGAAGGCAACGCCGTGTTCAAGATGGCGGTCAACACGCTCGACC
>JBBQDI010000265.1:0-1874 GCA_038319505.1 Burkholderiales bacterium | reverse complement strand
GGGCGGCCCGCCAGCTCACTGCCCATCTCGTCTGGTAGTTTTTTTCTGACAAATAATTGGGTTCAGACACGATATTTTCCTCATGCCAAATCAATTACCTGCCCCTGCTCCAACGCTGTCAGCGCCCAGTCTGGCGCAGCGTTACGCAGTTCATCCATGATCGCTGCCTCATTACCCGGCTTCAGATGCGTGACCCACACTTTCGGCCGCACATGCAAATTCCGCAAATCAGCGGCCAGCGAATCCGGCCAGTGATGCTTGGAGGCCTGCGCAATGTCGGCCAGTGCATTCTCGAACGAGGTTTCGATGATGAGATGGCGCAGGTCGGGAATGGCGTTAAGCGCTTCGACAAAGGCTTCGCTACTGGTGGTGTCACCGCTGAACACCAGGCTGCCGCCCGCCACGCTGAGCCGGATGCCGCATGCCGGCACCACGTGGTTGACCGGCAACGGCGTGAAGGTGCGCGCGCCCAGGGTGAGTTTTTCACTCATTTGCAAGGGATCGAACTTCAGCCACGGCGCGTCGGCGCTGGGGATTTCGCGGAAGTCCGGCCACAGCTGCCAGTTGAACATGTGCGTCGACAACACGTCCAGCACGTCGGGCAACGCATGGATGACGACGGGCGTGGTGCGTTGTTCGCCAACGGCGTCGAGCAGCAGCGGCAGGCCCAGCACGTGATCGAGATGCGCATGGGTGACGACAACATGATCGATCGCCAGCAGCTGTTCAAAACTGAGTGTGGTGATGCCGCTGCCGGCGTCGATCAGGATGTCGTCGTCAACCTTGAAGCAGGTGGTGTGGCGCCCACTGCCGATGCCGCCGCTGCAGCCGAGGATGGTGAGTTTCATTTGGTGGTGTAGACAAATACGCCGTCCCAGTCTGCGGGCGGCGGGATTTCACGGAAATGCGCAATGCGCTCGAGATAGATGTCGTAGAGCAAACGCGGCGCATGGGCATTGAGATCGCGCAAGGTGGATTCGGCGGCGTCCCAGTTCTGCTTCTGATAGCTGGCGAACGCGGTTTCAAAGTCGGCCGCGGTTTTCTTGACCGCCTCGTCCAGGTCCGCTTTCACGCCCAGCGGTTCGTAGATCGCCACCGGGGTTTCCTTGCCCTTGACGCGGACGTCGTCGATTTTCATGAAAGCATGCACGGGGTCGGCCTCGACCGTAGGCTGGGTGACCAGAATCCCGACAGCATACTGCTTGGTGATGCCTTCCAGACGCGAGCCCAGGTTCACCGCATCACCCATCACGGTATAGGACATGCGGAACTCCGATCCCATGTTGCCGACGCTCATGCGCCCGGTGTTCACGCCCACACCAATTTTTACTTCGGGCCAGTTGCGGGTGGCGAATTCCTGATTCAGTTGCGCCAGCTCAGCCTGCATGTCGAGCGCGGTCTGCACCGCGCGCGTGGCATGATCGTTGAGGTCAACAGGCGCGTTCCAGAACGCCATGATGGCGTCTCCGATGTATTTGTCGATGGTGCCGCGATGGTCCTGAACAATGCGCGTCATCGTCGACAGATAGGCATTCAGCACTTCGGCGAGTTCGGTCGGCGACAGTCTCTCGGAGAAGTTGGTAAAGCCGCGAATGTCCGAGAACAGCACGGTCATGTCGCGCGATTGACCGTCCATGGTGTAGTGCGCCGGGTCATGGCTCATTTCGGCGGCCAGTTCGGGCGGCACATACTGGCCGAACAATTTTGTCATTTGACGCTTGTTGCGGGTCGCGGCAAAAAAGCCATAGGCGGTGTTGAGTGAATAGAGACCGAGCACCGTGATCATCGGCGCGGCCATCGGCACCACCCAGAAGCGCGTCCAGGCCGCCGCATAGGCCGCCAGCATCAGCGCCAGCAACACCAGGCTCGCCACC
>JBBQDI010000264.1:0-1915 GCA_038319505.1 Burkholderiales bacterium | reverse complement strand
CCAGTCGATGTGGATGTAGCCATCATCCGGCCAGCTGCGCTTGAGGTCGCTGGTCACCAGCAGCAGGGTTTCGTCGAACAGCGGTTCCACCACCAGGCCGGGGCGTGAAGTCGGTGTGTACATGACCCCGATGTCCACCGTGCCTTCGATCAGGCCCTGCATGATGTCGGCCTCGAAGCCGATTTCCAGGCGTAGCGACACATCCGGTGCGGCCTGTTGCATCCAGGTTACCCAGTGCGGCAAAAAACCTTCCCATACGGCAATGCGTCCGCTTAAAGTCAGGACATCGCGGAATCCCTGCGGCAGGCCGACGTCATGGCGGGCCTGCTCGACCGTACGCACCAGATTCTTGGCATGGCGCAGAAAACGCTTGCCGGAGGGGGTCAATTCTGCACCGTTGCGCCCGCGTTGAAACAGGCGCGCGCCCATCAGGGTCTCCAGCGTGTGGATGCGCGCGCTTACGGTCGATTGGGTGACATGCAAACGGCCGGCGGCGGCGACGAAGTTGCCGGTGGAGGCAACCATCAGAAAGGTGCGGGCGAGTTCTGTGTCCATAGGCCTTATTTATATATCGGGTTTTCCGATATTAGACACCAAAATTTCTCGTTGGATCAATACATTAGAGATCGCTAAACTAGGCTCATCGCATTGTTAAGGAGCGTGAAATGGATCAATCCACCAAGCTAGCAGACTTGATGCCCGAGCGCGATGCAGAGGGGTATCTGATCGAACCCGGTGACTGGAACGAGGAGGTGGCCCAGGTACTGGCGCAGGACGAAAACATTCAGCTGTCCGACGATCATTGGTATGTGCTGCATTTCATGCGCGATTTTTATGAGGAACACCAGGTCGCGGCCGATGCCCGCTTTGCCATCAAGCATTTGGCAGAACGGGTGGGTCAGAAGGCGCAAAAGTATTTGTTCGTGCTGTTCCCCTATGGCTACGTCAAGCAGGCCTGCAAGATTGCCGGCATGCGGCGCCCCCGTAACTGGAGCACGGGTTGAACTCGAAGAGCTGGCCTCAAGCCAGGCAGCAGCGGCTTGAGGCGAACCGGTATCAGGGTGCCGCCACCGCGGCATTTCTTCCCCTGCCCATGCACGAACTCACAGCGCCAGGCGCCGTTGGGGGGCGATCATGATGCGCAAACTGGCGTATTCGGTGTCCGAACGCGAGCACTGGATCTCTGCGGTGGGAGGACTGCTCGGCATTCTCGCAGTTGGCTGGAGCAGCTACTTCCTGCTGGGCAAGAATCCGGGCGCCATCCTGATAATAAGTTCGATGGGGTCATCGGCTGTGCTGCTGTTCGCGGCACCGCATAGCGCGATGTCCCAGCCGTGGCCGCTGGTTGGCGGACATCTGGTATCGGCGGTGATCGGCGTCGTCTGTGCGCACTGGCTGGCCAATGATCTAACCTTGGCCGCCGCCATGGCAGTGGCGCTGTCGATTGCGGCCATGTACAGCCTGCGCTGCCTGCATGCGCCGGGCGGTGCCACGGCCGTGGCGGCAGTATTGGGTGGTGAAACAGTGAACGCGCTCGGCTGGGAGTTTGTGTTTACACCGGTCATGCTGAATGTGGCCGTGATTCTGACCGTGGCGGTGATATTCAATTACCCATTCCAATGGCGTCGTTATCCGCAATGCTGGCATCGCCGTTTGCAAGGACCAGCAGAAAAGCACATGATTCCGCACAGCAGCCTGGTGTATGCGTTGTCCCAGATTGATACTTTTGTCGATGTCAGTGAAGAAGACCTGCAGCGGATTTATGAGCTGGCAGTGACAGGGGCCCATGAGACTCAAACCAGCGCGGAACCCGTCACAGCCTGAGTGGCACCCCACTTCCCGGGCTGCGCTTAAATTTGAAACGCAACCAGCAATACCAGGCCTTCAATCAGGCTGCGTCCCCAGCGGTCAGGCG
>JBBQDI010000263.1:0-2033 GCA_038319505.1 Burkholderiales bacterium | reverse complement strand
CTGTCATCGTCATGCTCTCGCTCGTCATCGTTGCCGTGCTGATGACCCCGGCGCTGATGTCGCTGGTCGCCGAGCGCAGATTCCCACAACTTGAGCGCAGGAAGGGCGGCTCGTTCCTGCTGAGCATTGCGTGGTCGCTTGGCTCGACACTTCTCGCGCTGGTAGCTTTGATCGTGTCCATTCCGCTGTGGCTCGTTCCGCCGTTGATCCTGGTGCTGCCGCCGCTGATCTGGGGCTGGCTCACCTACCGCGTGATGGCGTTCGATGCGCTGGCCGACCATGCGAGCGCCGCCGAGCGCCGCGAAGTCTTCCGCCGGCATCGCAGCTGGCTGCTGGGCATCGGCGTTTTCACCGGCTACATGGGCGTGGCGCCGAGCATCGTCTGGGCGTCGGGCGTCTTGTTCGCCGCAGCTTTCGTCTTTCTGGTGCCGGTCGCCATCTGGATCTACACGCTGGTGTTTGCGTTTTCATCGCTGTGGTTTGGTCACTACTGCATGTCGGCACTGGAGCAACTGCGTGCTGAACAGGCAAGCGTGCAGCCAACAATGCTGGAGCAGGCCGCTCAGCCTGCGGCCTTGTTACCAGAAGCCCCGGCAACGCGGCCTCCCGCCATGCTCCCCTGACCCACTCTCCTCCAGCAGTACCCCATGAACTTTGGCCTCATCATCGTCGGCGACGAAATCCTCTCCGGCAAGCGCGTCGACAAGCACATGCCCAAGGTCATCGAGCTGCTCAATTCGCGCGGCCTGCAGCTTGAGTATGCGGACTACGTCGGCGACTCGCGCGAGCGAATCACCCGCACGCTGGAGCGCGCCTTTGCTTCGGCCGACACGGTGTTTTCCTGCGGCGGCATCGGCGCTACGCCTGACGACCACACGCGCCAGTGCGCAGCAGCTGCCCTGGGCGTTCCGCTTCTGTTGCACCCGCAGGCCGAACTGCTGATCCGCGAGCGGATACAGGACACGGCGCGCGAGCAGGGCGTGCCCTACGAGCCTGACCGTGCTGACAACATTCACCGCCTGAACATGGGCACCTTCCCTGAAGGCGCGCGGATCATCCCCAACCCGTACAACAAGATCCCCGGATTCAGTTGCAAGGGCAAGGGCAAGAGCGGTGGCACGGTGCATTTCGTGCCGGGCTTTCCGGTGATGGCCTGGCCCATGATCGAGTCGGTGCTGGACACAGCGTATGCACATCTGTTCAAGCGCGCGGCCTGGATCGAGAAATCAGTGATCGTCTTCGGCGCCATGGAAGCGACGCTTACACCGCTGATGGAAACTATCGAAAGCCAGCATGCGGGTGTGAAGGTTTTCAGCCTGCCGAGCGTCGATCATCCGGAATACGGCAGGCACATTGAGCTGGGCGTCAAGGGCGCGCCGGCGGCCGTGGACACGGCGTATCCGGAATTGCTGGCGGGGCTGAAGAAGTTCACCGACAGGTTTGGCCCCGAACTGGTGCGGTGAATTTTTGCACCTTGATAGTGCAGTAGTTGATTGCACTAAAAAGGTGCAAAGGATCTGTCTTTGCTTCATACGCGGACAGGCGTGCGCAAACGGTCCGGATCTCAAGGCAAAATACGGCCACCAGTCTTCATGCCCATGCACCAGCTTTTGGCACAAAAACTGCATTCCCCTACATTCGCATCCCTTTTTTTAATAACCATCGAACCAGGAGAAACCTGATGGCCAAGACCGTCGCAGACGTATTGAAGATGGTGAAGGAAAACGAAGTCAAGTTCGTCGATTTCCGCTTCACCGACACCCGTGGCAAGGAACAGCACGTGACCGTGCCCGTTTCGCATTTCGACGAAGACAAGTTCACTTCCGGCCACGCTTTCGACGGTTCGTCCATCGCCGGCTGGAAGGGCATCGAAGCCTCGGACATGCAACTCATGCCCGACCCGAACACCGCCAACATCGACCCGTTCTACGAAGAAACGACGCTGTTCATGAGCTGCGACGTGGTCGACCCGACCGACGGCAAGGCCTATGACCGCGACCCGCGCTCCATCGCCCGCCGCGCCGAGTCCTACC
>JBBQDI010000262.1:0-2117 GCA_038319505.1 Burkholderiales bacterium | reverse complement strand
GGTTATCTGGCTTTCCATCACCTCGGCCGAGGCGCCCGGGTAAACCGTTCGCACCGACACCACCGGCGCGTCGATGTTGGGGTATTCACGCACTGGCAGACGGTCGAAAGCAATCAGACCGATCAGGATGATGAGCAGGCTCATCACGGTGGCCAGCACCGGACGGCGGATGGAAATGTCGGAGAGAATCATGGCGTGTTCTTCGCGGTGTAGCGGGTTAGCGCGGCTTGCCGGCCTGCATTTTTTTCATCATCTGCGCTGCCTGATCCAGCGTCACCACCGGTATGCCGGGGCGCAGCTTGATCTGGCCGTCGAGCACGACGGTGTCGCCGACCTGCACGCCGGAGACAATTTCGACTCGGCCGGGCTCGCGCTTGCCTAGTACCACCTTGCGCAGTTCGGCCTTGCCGTCGACCGCCAGAAAGACGTAGCTGCCATCGGATTTTGGCACGATGACCTGCTCGGGCAGCAGAATCGCGTGGGTCTTGCCGCCGAGGTCGGCGGTGGCGCGGGCAAACATGCCGGGCTTGAGTTGGCCTTTCGGGTTGGCGATGCGCGCGCGCACCCGCACATTGCGGCTCACCGGATCGACCACCGGGTCGATGGCGTGGACGGTGCCGCTGAAGGTTTGTCCGGGCAGGGCATCAACGGTCAATGTGATGGGCAGGCCGATGCGTACCAGCGACAGATAGGTTTCGGGTACCGGAACTTCGAGCTTTAGCGTGCCGAGCGCATCCAGCCGGATGATGTCGCTGCCCTTGCTGACATAGGCACCGGGACTCACCTGGCGCAGTCCGGCCACGGCGGAAAACGGTGCGCGAAGCACCGTCTTGCTGAGGGCCACCTGCTCTTGCTGACGGCGTGCACGCAGGATATCAAGATTCGCGCGTGCCTCGTCGAGCGCCTGCCGCGAAATAAAATTCTTGGCGACCAGCTCCTCGCTTCGCTTGTAACGGCTCTCCGCCAGATTGAGATCGGCTTGTGCTGCGGCCAGACGGGCGCGCTGCTCGGCGGAATCCAGCACCACCAGCACGGCCCCTTTCTTCACCGGCTGGCCTTCCTTGAACAGCAGCTTGTCGATGCGGCCATCAATTTCCGATCGCAGGACGACGCTATCCTCGGCAATCAGCGCACCTACGGCATTGACCGTGTTGGAAACCGGGGTCTCGCTCACTTTCATCATGTTGACCGGGATGAAGGGTGGGCCGCCGGCCTGGGCAAAGGCAAGTATTGGAACGAACAACAGGATGAGCAGGGGGCGCATGACAGATTCCGCAAAAAGAACAAAGACGTACGATAGGCGCGAACCTTAGCAGTTCCAGCGTGAAACGAAAACCGCGTTTCCGAGTCGACTTATCAAGCAGCGTGTAAGGAAGGAGTGATCGTCCCGACTGTACCTGATGCACTCTTTTTTCTTCATATCGAAAGGACCTGGTCATGCTGATACGCCAACGCGTCGACATTCTTTCGTCAGAAATCACCCCGCCTGAAGTTTATCGGGAGCGGCGGCGCTTCATGCAGGGCATGGGCGCGCTGGCAGCCGGGACAATGCTGGGAGTCGCCCCGGATGTGCAGGCTGGCGTCAAACTGGCAGGCATCCGCGCAAGCGCTTACAAGCTGAGCGAAGATCAAACCCCGTACAAATCGGTGACCACCTACAACAACTTCTATGAATTCGGAACGGACAAGGATGATCCAGCCGACAACGCGGGCAACTTCAGAACGCGTCCGTGGACGGTGTCGATCGAGGGCGAAGTGAGCCATCCCGGAGAGTACGACATCGACTCGCTGCTGAAACTCGCACCGCTGGAAGAGCGCGTATACCGGATGCGTTGTGTGGAAGGCTGGTCGATGGTGATTCCATGGGTGGGATTTCCCTTGCGTGAAATCATCCGGCGCGCTACGCCCACCGGCAATGCCAAATACATTGAATTCGTGACGCTGAATGATCCAAAACAGATGCCGGGGCAGCGTTCGCGCGTGCTTGACTGGCCGTACATTGAAGGCTTGCGGCTGGATGAGGCGATGAATCCTTTGACGCTGATGGCGGTCGGGCTCTATGGCGAAGTGCTGCCCAACCAGAACGGCGCACCGATCAGGCTGGTGGTGCCGTGGAA
>JBBQDI010000261.1:0-2139 GCA_038319505.1 Burkholderiales bacterium | reverse complement strand
GCCATCACCGTCACCACCATGCCGGTCGAAAAAGCCTCGGCCCAGCTGATCAGCAGCATGGCATACGGCGTGTATTGGGACAGCAGATAATCGAGCGAATAGGCGCCGGCCAGCGCCATCGCCACGGTGGTGGCCAGCCCGATCATCGCTACGGCCAGCGCAGCGCCGAAGAAGCCATTACCAAACACATAGACAAAGAAATGATTCGGCAAGCGGCGTTCCAGCAGACGGAATACGCCCCAGCTGATCGCCGCAGGCAGCGCCACCTGCAACAGCACATCGAATCCCAGCGCGGACAAATCGCCGCGCCCAAACACGGCATTGATCAGAAGAATCAACACGCCGGAAAAGCTTGCGCGCCAGAAGCCGAACATCAGCGTCATGGCCGAGATGCCATACAGATGAAACGACAGCCCCGGCTTGACCCCGGTGCGAATCTGCCACAGCGCCAGCACCGCCACGGTGGCGCCCAAAAACAGGTTCAGCGCCACCGGGTCGGCGAGTCGGCGCCAGTCGCCCGAAATCATCCAGCGCCAGCCCAGCAGGGCCAGGCCCAGCCAACCGAACACATGAAATGATTGTGGCAACACAAGCGCGGTAAAATTCATGCACGGATTTTACGCGATGCCCCTGCCCGCTGCCGTGCCCTGTACCGAGTGATTGCCATGCCTGCCAAAAACCAGAAATCCGCGCTGACCGAAGACGATATCGCCACCCTGGCCGACCTCCTTGACGAGGCTTCCGGGCGCACCGATGCACCACTGTCGCTTGAAGGGCTTGATGGATTCATTACTGCCTTGCAATGTGCGCCGCGACCCATCGACGAGGCAGCCTATTTTCCGGTTCTGTTCGGGCAGGACGACCCTGCCACGCTGTTTTCAGATGCTGCGGAATACAGCCGATTCCATGCGCTGTTGACCCGTCGCTGGAACGAGATCGCGCGCGCATTGGCTGCTCCGATCGATGACCTGGGCGATCCCCGCGCGCTGTCCCCGCTCATCATGGACTGGGAAGGCCTGCTGGCCGAACTTCCGAAAAAAGATGCGGCTGCGCTCAGGGCCGAAGGCGTGCCGCCCTATGCCAGCATCTGGGCGGCCGGTTTTCTGCAGGTGGTGGAACACTGGGAAGACGACTGGGCGCTTCCGCCCGACAGCAAAGACGAGGCCTTTGCCGACGAAATGCTCGACCCGATGTATGTGCTGATGACGCCGCCCGATGAATTGACGGATGAAGAACTGCAAACCAGCCGCAACGATTATGTCGCGATGGCGATCTGGAGCTGCTACGAGCTACGCGACTTCTGGCGCGACCGCGGCCAGGCGCCACGGACGTGAACACTTGTAACCTGAATCTTGTAACGTACCTGATATGAACCTCGTCCTCTTCGATCTCGACAACACCCTGCTCGCCGGTGACTCCGACTATGAATGGGGCCAATTCCTCATCGCCAAGGGCGCGGTTGACGGTCCCCATTACGAAGCCAAAAACAAGGCCTTTTACGAGGATTACAAATCCGGACGGCTGGATATCTACGCCTTCCTCGCGTTTGCCCTGCACCCGCTGGCCACCCATACGCGCGCCCAGCTCGATGCCTGGCATGCCGAATACATGGAGACGCGCATCAGGCCGATGATCACCCAGGCCGCGCGTGACCTGGTCAACACACGCCTGAACGACGCCGATCTGGTCGCCGTCATCACCGCCACCAACAGCTTCGTCACCGGTCCGATCGTCAAGGAATTCGGCATTCCCTATCTGATCGCCACCGATCCCGAGGAAATCGACGGCCGCTTTACCGGTGAAGTCGCCGGTACACCGTGCTTTCGCGAAGGCAAGGTCACCCGTCTCGAACACTTTCTCGAAACGCACGGCACCCGGCTGGATCGCCTCGATAACTGCTGGTTCTACAGTGACTCACACAACGACCTGCCGCTGCTGGAAAAAGTCCAGCATCCCATCGCGGTCGATCCCGACCCGACGCTGCACGCCCACGCACTGGCAAAGGGCTGGCCGGTGTTGTCATTGCATCATTCATAATGCTGCCTGTTGCACTGGATTAATCCCTAATGTCTGCCTCCACTACGCTTGCTGAAAGCGTCGCCCACCAACGTGACGCCCTTGCCAATCTGCTGCGCGAAC
>JBBQDI010000260.1:0-2279 GCA_038319505.1 Burkholderiales bacterium | reverse complement strand
TCGCGCAATGCGGGCGATTGGCTGCCGAACCAGTATGGCGGACGTGAGAACATCGAAGCCATTCACTTCCTGCGTGAAATGAACACCGAGGTGCATGGTCGCTTTCCCGGCGTGCTCACCATCGCCGAGGAGTCGACCGCGTGGCCGGGGGTGTCGCGGCCGATCGAGTTGGGCGGGCTGGGCTTTTCGATGAAATGGAACATGGGCTGGATGAATGACAGCCTCGACTACATCGCAAAAGAGCCGGTCTACCGCAAGTATCAGCACAACCAGCTGACCTTCAGCCAGATGTATGCGTGGACCGAAAACTTCGTATTGCCGCTGTCGCACGACGAAGTAGTGCACATGAAGAAAAGCCTGCTCGACAAGATGCCGGGCGACACCTGGCAGCGCTTTGCCAACCTGCGTTTGTTCTATGCCTGGCACTACGCACATCCTGGAAAAAAACTGCTGTTCATGGGCAGCGAGTTCGGCCAGTGGAACGAGTGGGACGAAGATGCCCAGCTCGACTGGGCGCTGCTCGAATTCCCGGCGCACGACAGCATTCGTACCTTGGTGCGTGACCTCAATCACCTCTACCGCAACGAGGCGGCGCTGCACGATTACGACTTCGACCCGCGCGGGTTTCGCTGGATCGATTGTCATGATGCCGACCAGTCGGTGCTGAGTCTGGTGCGCCAGGGGTAGAGTCCGTCCGCGCAGATGGTGGCGCTGTTCAACTTCACCCCGGTACCACGGCGCGGCTACCGCATTGGCGTGCCGTCGGGTTCGGCCTGGTGCGAAGTCCTGAACACCGATTCAATGTATTACGGTGGAAGCAACCTCGGTAACGGCCAGCCGCTGCGCCCGCAAAACCTGCCGTGGATGGGCTTTGAGCATTCCGTCGAAGTGACGCTGCCCCCACTTGGCGCGATATTTCTAAAACCGTGCAGTTGATTCGATTGGTGTAGTCAGAGGGACAGGCAAAAAATAATGAAACGCGGAGCGATAAAAATAATGTTTGTGGCCAGCGAGGCGTATCCGCTGGTGAAGACCGGTGGGCTGGGCGATGTGCTCTATAGCCTGCCGCATGCCCTGCACGCGCGCGGCGCCGATATCCGCTTGGTGCTGCCAGGCTATCGTGCACTGTTGCACCAGCTTGATCAGGTAAAAATACTCGGCTGGCTCGACGTACGCGGCGACGAGGGCATCATCAGTGCGCGGATTCTGGAAACGCGCCATCCCGATTTCGCTTTCCCATTGTGGGTGGTCGATTGCCCGACATTGTTTGACCGCCCGGGCAATCCCTATGTCAGTGCCAGTGGTCAGGATTGGCCGGACAACGCCGAGCGTTTCACCGTGTTCGCCCGGGTGGCGGCGCTGCTGGCACAGGATGAGCTGGATCTTGACTGGCAACCTGCGGTGGTACACACACACGATTGGCAGACCGGGCTGGTCGCCGCATTTCTGGCTGATCGACCGGTGCGCCCGAAAACGGTATTCACCATTCACAACATGGCCTATGGCGGGCATTTCTCGCATACGGATTTTGTCCGTCTGCAGTTGCCCGGTCACTGGTGGTCGCCCGAGGGGGTTGAATTCCACGGCGGCTTTTCGATGCTGAAGGCAGGCATCGTGTATGCCGATGCCGTGACCACCGTGAGTCCCACCTATGCCGCTGAAATTTGCACGCCTGAATTCGGCTTTGGGCTCGATGGCCTGTTGCTCTCCGTGCAAGCCAAGCTGCACGGCATTCTCAATGGGATCGATACCACGATCTGGAATCCGTTCACCGACGCGTACCTGCCTGCGCATTTTTCGGTGGGTCGCATTCTCCCGGGCAAGCGGCGCAACAAGCAGGCCTTGCTCGAACGTTTCCTGCCACAGGCCGATGACGTTGCGATGAAGGCGCCACTGCTGGGGCTGGTGGGACGGCTGGTCGAACAGAAGGGCGTAGACTGGGTGCTGGCCGCGATCCCCATGCTGCTTGCCGAAACCGACGCGCGTTTTGTGCTGCTGGGCAGTGGCCAGACAGCGTATGAACAGAAATTCACCCGGCTGGCCAAACAGCATCCGGACCGGTTGTTTGTCGAGATTGGTTATGACGAATCGCTGGCGCACCAGATCGAGGCAGGTGCGGATATGTTCCTGATGCCGTCGCGCTTCGAGCCGTGTGGGTTGAACCAGATGTATAGCCTCCGATACGGTACGCCGCCCATTGTCTACAAGACCGGTGGGCTGGCCGATACCGTGATCGACGCGAACGAGACTACCCTGACTGACGCCAGCGCTGATGGCTT
>JBBQDI010000259.1:0-2302 GCA_038319505.1 Burkholderiales bacterium | reverse complement strand
TACCTTGAACCTACCCGTCCACCCACCCGACAGCGTCCACCCGGGAAACACAACCCAAAACCAGCTTGACGCGATTCCTGCCATGCGTATAATTCCCGAGTATTCCAGTCAAGTATTGTCCAGGAGCCCAAGATGACCGCTTTAGACCGCATTCGTGACCAAGTCACCAGCAACACCGTCGTGCTTTACATGAAAGGCACGCCCCAGTTTCCACAGTGCGGCTTTTCGTCGCGCGCGGCGCAAGTGCTGCAGGGCTGTGGCCTGAAGGATTTTCTGGCAGTCAACGTGTTGGCCGATCCGGAAATTTTCGAGAACCTGAAGCATTATGCCAACTGGCCGACCTTCCCGCAGCTCTATGTCAAGGGCGAGTTGATCGGTGGGTCCGACATCATGATCGAGATGTATCAGAAGGGCGAAATGCAGAAGCTGCTGGAAGAATCACAGGCAGCCTGACGCACCGACCCACAACAAAAAAGCCGACTGCATGTCGGCTTTTTTGTTGCACCCGATCAGCTGTGCATTCAGCTGATTATTTGGACGGATCCACTTCGGGTTCGCTATCCATCCCCAGTTCGTTGATTTTCCGCGTCAGGGTATTGCGCCCCCAGCCAAGCAAGTGCGCTGCCTCGATGCGACGCCCGCCAGTATGGCGCAATGCCACTTCGATCAGCGTTTTTTCGTAGGCCTGGGTGAGCTCATCAAGAATCGAAGCCTCACCGCGCGCCAGACGTGAACTGGCCTCAGCTGCAAGCCCCTGCAGCCAGTTGCCCCCCGTATGTGCGGTCCCCTGCATCAGATCGGCGGGCAGATCACCGACCTCGACCACCTGGCCGGGCGCCATCACGGTCAGGTAATGACTGACGTTTTCCAGCTGGCGCACGTTGCCACTCCACGATAGATTGACCAGGGTTTTGAGCGCAGCTTCCGATACACCCTTGGCCTCCACCCCCAGTTCGCGCGCACTTTTCTGCATGAAATGGCGCACCAGCAGCGGGATGTCCTCGCGTCGCTCGCGAAGTGCCGGCAGGCGCAGTCGAATCACGTTCAGGCGGTGAAACAGGTCTTCACGGAACAGGCCTTCACTTACCCTCACCTCCAGATCCTGATGGGTAGCAGCAATCACACGCACGTTAACCTTGATCGGCGTATGTCCCCCGACCCGATAAAACTGACCGTCCGAAAGCACCCGCAACAAGCGGGTTTGCAAATCAGACGGCATGTCGCCAATCTCATCCAGAAACAGGGTGCCCTCATCGGCCTGTTCGAAGCGGCCACGCCGTTGTGCCGCCGCGCCGGTGAATGCACCGCGTTCATGGCCAAATAGTTCGGACTCCAGCAAATCCTTGGGAATGGCAGCGGTATTCAACGCAATAAAAGGCCCGGCAGCGCGCAGGCTATGACGGTGCAAAGCACGCGCCACCAGCTCTTTGCCGCTGCCCGATTCGCCGGTAATCATTACGGTGGCATGCGACTGCGCCAGCCGCCCGATGGCGCGAAATACCTCCTGCATGGCGGGCGCCTGGCCGAGGATTTCCGGCACCGGCGCGTCGCTGCTGGTCGGCACATCGCGACTGGCATTTTCCGCCAATGCGCGGCGCACCAGTTCAACCGCCTGATCGACGTCGAAGGGTTTGGGAAGATACTCAAACGCCCCTCCCTGAAACGCCGCCACCGCGCTGTCGAGATCAGAGTACGCGGTCATGATGATGACCGGCACTTTCGGCAGGCGTTCTTTAAGGGCCTGCAACAACTCCAGGCCGCTTACCCCCGGCATGCGGATATCAGACAACACTGCGCTGGGTTCACTCCGCTCGAGTTCACGCAGCGCATCGCCTGCCGAACTGAAGGTCATGCACGGAATGTCCTCGCGCAGCAGCGCTTTTTCAAGTACCCAGCGAATGGAACGGTCGTCATCGATAATCCAGACACAACTTGGTTTTGGCATGGTGTTCAATTTGGAAGTGGAAGAAAAGTCGTAAATACGGTTTGACCGGGCCGGCTTTCGCAGTCGATGGTGCCGTGGTTTTGTGCAATCAACGTATGCGAGACGGCAAGCCCAAGGCCGCTGCCCCCCTCGCGTCCGGACACCAGCGGATAGAAAATCTGTTCGCGGATTTCCTCGGGAATGCCGGGGCCGTTGTCGATGATCTCGACCCGCAACCCCAGCCGGTAGCGGCGGCTTTCCAGCGTAATCTGCCTTGCCACCCGGGTCTTGAAGACGATCTCACCCTGGCCATGCATGGCCTGCACCGCATTGCGCGCAATGTTGAGCGTCGCCTGGATCAATTGTTCGGCATCGGCA
>JBBQDI010000258.1:0-2303 GCA_038319505.1 Burkholderiales bacterium | reverse complement strand
GTACTTCCTTGTACGCCATCCCGTCCTGGCGAATGAAGGGCGCCATGTAGGTATCGAACGAGGAGAATGCCTGTGCACCGGCCCATTCGTTCTGCAGCGTGCCGAGGAAGTTGACGATCTGCCCGACCGCGGAGGACATGTGCTTGGGCGGCCCCGCCTCGACCTTGCCCGGCACGCCGTTGAGACCTTCGTGCAGCAGCGTGCGCAATGACCAGCCGGCGCAGTAGCCTGCCAGCATGTCGAGGTCATGGACGTGCAGTGCGCCGTCGCGGTGCGCTTCGCCGAGCTCGGGTGAATAAACGTGATTGAGCCAGTAGTTGGCCACCACCTTGCCCGAGACGTTGAGAATCAGGCCGCCCAGCGAATAGCCCTGGTTGGCGTTGGCGTTGACCCGCCAGTCCTGACGCGACAGGTATTCGTTGATCGACGCTTCCACGTCCACCACGGTCTTACGATCTTCACGCAGCTTCTTGTGGGTTTCCCGGTAGACGATGTAGGAGCGGGCAGTTTGCAGATGATTCGCCGCGATCAGGCTCTGCTCGACCACGTCCTGGATCCGTTCGATGTCCGGTGGCGCGCCACGGAAGCGGTGAACCAGCACCTTCAATACCTGGGCTGTCAGCAAGTCCGCCTCGGCTTCGCCATACTCGGCCGATGCCTGGCCTGCACGCAGCAAGGCCGAGCGTATCTTCCCGGAATCGAACCCAACCTGCCGCCCGTCGCGCTTGACCACCTCGCGCAACGCCATCGTCACCACCGTATCCACAGCACCCATTGTCTTTCCTCCTTGTTAATCTATATTTTGTGCTTGCCGCATACAAACCATACAACATGTTGATAAAAGTTCAAGAAGAATTTGAGGTTTGTTTGTCCTGTTAAACTTAAGCATCAGAAAATACGAGAGAAATAAATGACGACCATTCTGGAATTCCTGGGCAGCGACCACCGTACGTGCGACGATTTATTCGCTTCCGCCGAAGACGCTGTGGGGCAAAAAAACTGGGGCGGCGCACACACGCTATTCGACCAGTTTCAGACCACAATGCTGCATCACCTGGCGATGGAGGAAAACGTGCTGTTTCCCGCGTTCGAAGCGCGTACCGGCAACACCATGGGACCAACACAGGTCATGCGCATTGAACACGAGCACATGCGCGGACTGATGCAGGACATGGCGCAGGCTGTGGTCAAAACCGATTACGAAGGCTATCTTGGCCTGTCTGAAACACTCAACATGCTGATGCAGCAGCACAACCTGAAGGAAGAGAACATGCTCTATCCCATGTCCGACCAGGTGCTGGGCAGCGCCCGCGACGGCGTGATCCATGCCATGGAGGCGATTGCGCCTTGATTCCACTCAAGCCTTCTCCGTTGGACGACATGCTCATTGACGCCCGATGGCTTGAACCACCCGAGCCGATGGAAAAGGTCATGCAGGCGTTAAGCCTGTTGCGTCTCGGTCAGTCGATCCGGCTGCTGCTTCACCGCGAACCGTTTCCGCTTTATCAACTGTTGTCTGAAAAAGGCTATCAGCACGAAACTCGAATGGAAGCCGACGGCAGCTATGTCATTCTGATCCGTCGGTCAGCCCAAGGCGTTTAGGGCATCCCGCCACGATGAACCTGCAAGCCGGCCTCTCCTTCGAACAGGCCCCACCGTTCTCGCTGCCGCTGCGGTTTTTTCTCTCCGCACCGCTGTTTCTGCTTGCTGCAGCGATCCTGATCATGACGGCCCCCGAGGCGCTGGCCTCGCGCTGGTCACCGCAGACACTCGCCCTCACCCACGCGCTCACTGTGGGCTTTCTCAGCATGATCATGCTGGGCGCGCTGATGCAGATGCTGCCCGTGGTCGCCGGCGCATCCTTGCCCGCGCCGCGGATGGTGGCGTGGATCAGTCACGTTTCACTCACGCTGGGTAGCGTCGCACTGATGACAGGACTGTTAACCGCCGAGCCCGTTGCACTTGGCATCGGGTTCATTCTGCTCGGTGGTGGTTTCATCGTTTTTCTTGCCGCAGTCACCATCAGCATGGCGCGCGCGGTCACCGGTGTGACCGCCACCGGAATTCGACTCGCGAGCATGAGTCTGGCCGTCACAATCCTGCTCGGACTGACGCTCGTGCTCCATCGATCGGGCTGGTGGCTCCCGCCAGCTGTCGAGATCGTGGTGAATGTGCACGTCGTCTTCGGTCTGCTCGGCTGGGTATTGCTGCTGATAATGGGGGTCGCCTATCAGGTTGTGCCAATGTTCCAGATCACTCCGCCCTATCCACCGAGGCTAAGCCGCTGGCTGGCGGGAACGATG
>JBBQDI010000257.1:0-2420 GCA_038319505.1 Burkholderiales bacterium | reverse complement strand
GTCTTCTGCATGCGCTGACGCGACGTGGCACGCCGGGTGCGCTGGTCTATATCAGTACCAGCGGCGTGTATGGCGACTGCAACGGCGATTGGGTGGTCGAGACGCGCCCGGTGGCGCCGGTGAACGGCCGCGCGGTACGGCGGGTGGATGCCGAGTGCCAACTGCGAAGCTGGGGCGAGGCGCTACGGGTGCAGGTGAGCATCCTGCGTGCACCGGGCATCTATGCCGAAGACCGCTTGCCGCTGGAACGTATCAAGCGCGGCGCGCCCGCCCTGATTGGCAAGGACGATAGCTACACCAATCACATTCATGCCGACGATCTGGCGCGGTTGGCGTGGGCAGCGCTGTTTCGTGGACGTTCGCAGCGCATTTATCACGCGGTTGATGCACACCCACTGAAAATGGGCGACTGGTTCGACAGCTGTGCCGATGCGTTTGGCTTGCCGCGGCCGCCGCGAATCAAACGTGCCGAAGCGGAGAAGGTGATGTCGGAGGCCTTGCTGTCGTTTTTGCGCGAATCTCGGCAGTTGTCGAACACACGCGTTACGCGCGAGTTGCGGCTGAAATACCGATATCCGACATCCGACGATCTGCTGCGTGAAGTCAAGCAGACACGCGGACAGATGAAACTTTTCTAAGCAGATTTAGCGCAGTAAATCATCGGGTTCACGCTTGAATTCGCCTTCCAGAATGTCATCATTGGCTGGATGCAACGGGTCTGTTTTACGCTTGTCCCAGGTTCCCGGGATCAGTAACAGCACCAGGGCGATGGCATCGCTGATGAAACCGGGAAAGATGAGCAGGCCGCCCGCGAGCAGAATGCGGCCACTGGCAAACAGCGAGGACATGGGATTAACGCCGGATTGCATCATGAACGCCATCCGGGTGCCCCACGCGATGCGCTCGAAGCGGATCAGGGTCACACCGGCGATGACCGCAAGCAGCAGCCACAGCAGCACCCAGCTGCCAATCCTGTCGGCAACCCAGAATATGCCGACGGCTTCCAGAACGGGAAACGACAGCACCAGTAGTACAACCCAACCAAAGCGCATGATATGGAACCTTTGTTAATCTTGACGAATTTACCCGATGTTGCGAGCGCAAGGAAACTGGCGCACACGCTGGTCGAAAACCGGGTGGCAGCGTGCGTGAACGTTTTGGCGCCGTGCCACTCCATTTACCGGTGGCAGGGTGCGGTAGACATGGCTGTCGAAATCCCATTGCTGATCAAGACAAGCGCAGTAAACTACGCGCTGGTTGAAAAATTCATCCTCGCACACCATCCTTACGACGTACCTGAACTGATTGCCATACCGATAACACACGGCCTGCCTGCCTATCTCGACTGGCTGGCCACGGAGACTGAAAAACATGAATAAGTGGATTCGTTTGCTCGGCACACTGCCATTACTTTGGGGTGCGCTCGTGCATTTTCCAGTGGCCAGCGCCCAGGAATTTCTTGACCCGGAAGTCGCGTTCAAGTTCTCGGCGCGCGCGCTCGACGCCAATACGCTGGAAGCACGCTGGCAGATTGCCGACGGTTATTACATGTACCGCGACAAGTTCAAGTTTGAGGTTGCCGGCAGTACGCTGGGCAAACCGGCCTTGCCTGCAGGCAAGGTCAAGGAAGACGAAAACTTCGGCAAGGTTGAAACCTATCGCAAGGATGTGCGCATCGCCCTGCCGATACAGCGCACACCAGGCGTTACAACCGTCACCTTGAAAACCACCGCGCAGGGTTGCGCGGATGCGGGACTGTGTTACACCCCGCAAACGGAAAGCATCACGGTCAAATTACCGGCGCTGATTGCTTCTGCCGCCGCCGCACCGCCGCTGGCTTCGTCACCAGCGACGCCTGCCACATCCGTATCTGCACTGGATGGCCTGCGTAGCCTGGGCGGCATGGCGATGCCCAAACTGCTGCCGCCTGAAGAAGCGTTTCTGGTTGTGGCGGCCATGCCGGATGCACAAACCGTCAAATTCGATTACACACCGACAGAAAGCACTTACCTGTATCGCGACAAGCTTGCTTTTGTCGTCAAGTCCCCGGCCGACGTCAAAATAGTCAAGGTCGAGATGCCGGCGGGTGACATCAAGGAAGACCCGTCCTTTGGCCGCACCGAGGTGTATCACCACGACTTTGCCGCAACCGTCACCTTGTCGCGAGCCTTGGCCACCAATGAGAAACTGGTACTGGATGCAACGTGGCAGGGCTGCAACGAAGCCGTGGGCATCTGCTATCCGCCGATCAATCGCGGCTTTTCCCTGGCGCCGGGTGTGGGCGCAGCGGCCGTGCCCGCAGCGGCAACAAGCGTTCAGGCCGTCGCAGTTGAGTCTACCGGCGAATCCGACACCTCAAAAATTGAGCGGGTGCTGAAGGGCGGTAGCTTTTGGGGCGTCATCGCGACCTTCTTTGGCTT
>JBBQDI010000256.1:0-2460 GCA_038319505.1 Burkholderiales bacterium | reverse complement strand
AGTCAGCGTGATGCACTTCACACGCGACTCAGGACACGGCCATGCCCTGCGCGAGTCAGCCGAACGTCAGTCCCATCGCCTCACGCACATCACGCATGGTGTCATGCGCCAGTTCCTGCGCTTTTTCGTTGCCGTCGGCGAGGATGTTGCGCACCTGATCCGGGTTGTCCTCGTAGTACTGCGCGCGCTCACGGATAGGTGCAAGTTCGGCAAGGATGGCGTCGATCACCGGTTGCTTGCATTCCAGACATCCGATACCGGCGCTGGTGCAACCTGCAGTAACCCATTGGCGTGTGGCGTCATCCGAATAAACCTGGTGAAACTGCCACACCGGGCAGTTGGCCGGGTTGCCTGCATCGGTTCGGCGAACCCGCGCGGGGTCGGTCGGCATGGTGCGGATTTTCTTGCTGACGATTTCCGGGTCTTCGCGCAGGGCGATGGTGTTGTTGTAGGACTTGGACATTTTCTGTCCGTCGAGTCCCGGCATTTTTGATGCAGCTGTCAACAAGGCTTCAGGCTCGGCAAGAATCATTTTTCCGGAGCCTTCGAGATAGCCGAACAAGCGTTCCCGGTCGTTCATTGACAGGTTCTGCGCGTCATTCAGCAACGCTTTGGCTGATTCCAGCGCTTCGTTGTCGCCCTTTTCCTGATAAGCGGTGCGGCATTCCTCATACAGTTTGGATTTTTTCGATCCGAGTTTCTTGACGGCAGCACGTGCCTTGTCCTCGAAGCCCGCCTCACGCCCATACATGTGGTTAAAGCGGCGTGCCAGTTCCCGGGTAAATTCGATATGCGGTATCTGGTCTTCGCCCACCGGCACCAGGTTGGCACGATAGATCAGAATGTCGGAGCTCATCAGCAGCGGATAACCGAGAAAGCCGTAGGTCGAGAGATCTTTGCTGGCCAGTTTTTCCTGCTGATCCTTGTAGGTCGGCACGCGCTCCAGCCAGCCCAGTGGCGTCATCATTGACAGCAGCAAATGCAGTTCGGCGTGCTCGATCACCCGTGACTGGACAAACAAGGTCGCCTGCGCGGGATCAACGCCCGCGGCGAGCCAGTCGATCACCATGTCGCGCGCGTTCTCTTCGATGACCTGCGGCGAATCGTAATGCGTGGTCAGCGCATGCCAGTCGGCGACGAAGAACAGGCACTGGTATTCGTTCTGCAAACGCAGCCAGTTTTTGAGCACGCCATGGAAATGGCCAAGGTGGAGACGCCCGGTGGGACGCATGCCGGAGAGAACGCGATCGGAATACATGAATAGATTTAGGGTCGAGTAATAAGGGATGAGATAACTAGGACAGCACGACCTGAATCAGGCCGATCAGTTGTGCGGAATCAAGGCCGGTAACCAAGGCAATGAGTCCAATAAAAACGCTGATGAGCGGCCACAGAATGATGCCGAGAATTCCGGTAAACAAGAGGCCGAGCATGATGAACAACCCATAGGGCTCGAGTCTGGCGAACTGCATGGCCTGCTTCATCGGCAGCAGACTCACTGCGATGCGCCCGCCGTCGAGCGGCGGCAACGGAATGAGATTGAGCGCCATCAGGATGACGTTGATGAACACGCCTGCAGCACCCATCAACATCAGCGGCGCGGCGACCGGGCCGCTGCCCAGCGCATGGCCGAGCTGAATCATCAACGACCAGAACACGGCCATGACAAAATTGATACCGGGCCCGGCAGCGGCGACCCATAGCATGTCCTGCTTGGGACGTCGCAGGCGGGCGAAGTTGACGGGAACAGGTTTGGCCCAGCCGAACAGGATTGCGCCGCCACCCAGCAACTTGCTGGTGAGCAGAATCACCAGCGGCACAAGGATAGTGCCGACAGGGTCAATGTGCTTGAGCGGGTTGACGGTGATGCGGCCCGCCGCGGCCGCAGTCATGTCGCCGAAAAAGCGCGCAACATAGCCATGCGCCGCCTCATGCAAGGTGATGGCAAAAATCACCGGGATCGCGAACACGGCAATTTTCTGGATCAGGCTGAGTTCCATGCCGATCAGCCCTCAATGTCCGACACGTCGCCCTTGCCATAGCGCAGCACGGCGGGTGTGTCGGTGGTGAGATCCACTACGGTGGTCGGCGTGAGGCCACAGGCGCCGCCGTCGATGACCAGATCGACCAGGTGTTCCAGACGTTCACGGATTTCCCACGGCTCGGTCAGCGGCACGTCCTCGCCATGCAACAGCAGGGTGGACGACAGAATGGGTTCGCCAAGCGCTTCCAGCAGGGCCTGCACGATGGGATGGGCGGGCACGCGCAAGCCGATGGTGTCGTGCTTCTTGTGCAACAGTCGCTTCGGCACTTCACGCGTGCCACGCAGGATAAAGGTGTAGGGACCAGGCGTGTGTGCCTTCAGCAGGCGGAACTGATTGTTGTCCACTTGCGCGTAGCGCCCGAGTTCGGACAGGTCGCTACAGATCAACGTGAGGTCGTGTCCGGTGTCGAGCCCAC
>JBBQDI010000255.1:0-2475 GCA_038319505.1 Burkholderiales bacterium | reverse complement strand
CCGGTTCTCGCCGGGTAGGGCGCGAGCGTTTTTTCCAGCAACGCATGACCGACCACCACAAATCGCATGTCGATCTCGACTTCCTGTCGGCGATCCCAGAACAGCGCCTCCCATGCACGTTCGGCCAGCAGTTTGTGCAAGGCCGGGTCACGACTGATCACCCACACGCCTGATTCGTCCAGCACCGTCAGGGCGTCACGGCGGCGGCCGCGTCGGGGATCGGTCTCAGCCGTAATAGCTTCACCGTGGGCCGCGTTGAGCGCAGCCTTGAAAGCCGGGAAGCGCAGCCAAACCAGCGCGTTCAGCACATCGTGCCAGGTATCGGCGCGGGTGGGTACCTGGCCGGATTGCAGAATATGGGTTTCGTAATCGCGCGCAGACAGGCGGCCATCAGGGACGATAAAACGCAGCGGCAACTCGTGAGCCTGGGTTGTGCCAAGCGCCTCGGCCAATGCATTGAGAGAATCCAGCGAAGGTAAGGCACGTGCCAGCCCCAGCTTGTCGATGAGCGTCCGATAGGGCGCAAAGGCAGGGTGGGAAAGCTTCAATGGAGCGATTCGGACAGCGCCTGACGGTATTGCCGTGTCAGCGGATGCACGTTACCCAGTAGATCGAACAGCGCCAGCAGGCCGAGTCGACCGAGGTCGTGACGGTAGCTGCGATCGGTGCGGGCTATGAAAAGCAGTTCCTCCATTGCGCCGGAGATATCGTCCGTCGCCAACAAAATAGCAGCACGCTGGAAATGCGCTTCGAGGTCAGTGGCATCGCCAGCAAGGCGCGCATCGAGTTCGGTGAGCGGCGGTGCATGCCGTGCCGTTTCAGTCAGACGCAAATGCGCGTGCAGGCGGGCAATTTCGGGTTCCATGCGTGCTTCGGGCGGCAGGCTGTCCAGCAGCTTCAATGCCTGCTCGCCATCGCCTTCTGACCAGAGCAGTTTGGCCAGGTCGCGAGGAATCGCGAGGTTATCAGGTTCGGCCATGGCAGCGTTGGCAAGCAGCATGCGCGCTTGTTCAATGTTACCCGACTGCCAGGCGACGACCCCCAGCGCATGCGCACGATTGGCGTCGCCGGCAATGAAACGATCGAGCACCTGCCGGAAACTGCTGTCAGGATCAGCGCCGTGGATGGTGTGAGCAACGTCACCGCGCCAGAAGAACTTTACGGTGGGGACCGAGTTCACGCTGAACCGCCGGGCCAGTTCGGGCAGTTCGTCGGCGTTGAGCATGACGAGCAGAAATTTTCCGCCGTATTCGGCAGCGAGTTTGACCAGTCGGGGCATCAGGATGAAGCAGGGGCCGGCTTTGGGTGTCCAGAAGTGCACCAGCACCGGGCCCTTGTGTGAATTTTCCAATACCAGGCGGTTGAAGTTTTCCGCGTTGGCATCAAAGACATGGGGGGAGAGCGTCATTTCAGGCGAAGTGTCCGGTTAGGGCAAACGTGTCGGTGGCCGTGATGAGTTCGTGCATGATGCCAGGCTCGAACGCCGAGTGGCCCGCATCTGCCACGATTACATAGCGGGCCTCGGGCCAGGCGCGAGCCAGATCATCGGCCGACACGATGGGACAGACCGCATCGTAACGTCCTTGCACGATGACGGCGGGGATATGACGGATGTGGTCGATGTGGGCGAGCAGGCTGTTGTCGGGCAGAAAGATATTGTTTACGAAGTAATGCGCTTCGATACGCGACAGTGACAGTGCGGTTCTTTCGGCACCGAATGCGGAAACCAGATCTGGGTTGGGCAGCAGGGTCGAGCACGATGCCTCGAAGGTGGCCCACTCAAAAGCGGCGGGTTGGTGAATGGCCGGATCGGGGTCGACGAGGCGGCGATAATAGGCCGCGAGCAGATCATGGCGTTCGCTTTCCGGGATGAATTGCGCCAGTTTTCGTTGCGCCTCGGGGAAGAAGGCGCGAATGCCGTCCAGAAACCAGTCGATCTCGCTTTTGCGACACAAGAATATTCCGCGTAACACCAGCCCGCGGCAGCGTTCGGGATGCGCTTCGGCGTAAGCCAGCGTCAGCGTCGATCCCCACGAGCCACCAAACACCAACCAGGTTTGAATGCCGAGTTCATCCCGCAGCGCTTCCATGTCCGCTATCAGATGTGGCGTGGTGTTGTCGGTAAGCTCGCCGTGCGGGGTGGAACGGCCGCTGCCGCGCTGGTCGAACAACACGATGCGGTAGCGTGCAGGATCAAAAAACCGACGCTGGTGGGGCGAGGTGCCTGAGCCGGGCCCGCCATGCACAAACAGCACGGGTATGCCATCTGGATTGCCGGAGGTTTCCCAGTAGAGGCAATGGTTGCCGGTCGTTTTCAGCATGCCGCTGGCGTAAGGCGAGATGGGCGGCAGACGTGGTTGCCCGGGAGGTCCGCGAGCCTGCGACACCGGCCAGCAGGTCCGCAGCGCCCGCCCTCCCGTCCACGGTGGATTCCCGCGCTCCAGCGCCTGTCAGCCGTCCGCCAGTCAACGCAAT
>JBBQDI010000254.1:0-2489 GCA_038319505.1 Burkholderiales bacterium | reverse complement strand
AAAGCCCCGCTTTAGCGGGGCTTTTTGTTTGTATCGCGTGTCCCCGCGTTAAAATGCCGCCTTTCGCATCGTAAGGATCGGCATGATGAGCGCGCCTCAGGTGGGTGTGGTGATGGGATCTTCCAGCGATTGGGAGGTGATGAAACACGCGGCGGTGCTGCTCAAACAGCTGGGCATCCAATTCGAAACCAAGGTGGTATCCGCGCACCGCACACCGGATCTGCTCTACGACTACGCGGCCAGTGCCGAAGCACGCGGCCTCAAGGTCATCATTGCTGGTGCCGGCGGCGCAGCCCACTTGCCCGGCATGCTTGCCGCCAAAACCATCGTGCCGGTGCTCGGCGTGCCGGTGCCGTCAAAATACCTCAAGGGTATGGATTCGCTGCTCTCCATCGTGCAGATGCCCAAGGGTATTCCGGTTGCCACCTTTGCCATCGGAGAGGCCGGTGCTGCCAACGCGGCGCTGTTTGCCGCATCATTGATCGCGCGTTACGACAGCGGACTGGCGACGCAGCTGAACGATTTCCGCAGGGACCAATCGGATTCCGTGATGGGGATGGTATTGCCGGATGTCGAGTAAGTCGCTGCCCATTTTGCCAGGTGCCACCTTGGGTATCCTCGGCGGCGGCCAGCTCGGCCGCATGTTCACCCTCGCCGCGCGCGCCATGGGCTACAAGGTCATGGTGCTCGACCCGGATGTTTCCAGTCCGGCCGGGCAAATGGCCGACGTGCATCTCCTGACGGCCTACACCGACCACGACGCATTGAAACAACTTGGCGATGCCTGTGCAGCCGTCACCACCGAATTCGAGAATGTTCCGGCAGCCAGCCTGATCGAACTGGCAAGCCATTGCCGGGTGTCGCCGGGTGCGGCGGCGGTTGCCATCGTGCAGGACCGCAGCCACGAAAAATCCTGGCTCGCTGACCATGGTTTTGCTACCGCACCGTTCGCGCTGGTCAACAGCGAGGCCGGCCTTGAAGCCGCGTTGGCGAAGACCGGCACGCCTGCGCTCCTGAAAGTGTCGCGCTTCGGGTACGACGGCAAGGGCCAGGCCCGCATCAACACACGCGAAGAAGCCCGCGCCGCATTCCATGAATTAGGTGACCAGCCCTGCGTGCTGGAGGGATTTGTCAAACTGGAGTGCGAGATCTCGGTGATTCTGGCGCGCGACGATGCTGGAGCATGCGCACTATTTCCGGTTGCCGAAAACCGCCACGACAACGGCATTCTCGACGTCTCCATCGTCCCAGCCCGGGTGCCCGACAGCCTCGCGCAGCAGGCGCGCGACACGGCGTGCGCGGTGGCAGACAAACTGGGGTATGTCGGGGTCATGGCAGTCGAATTCTTCGTCGCTGACGGCCAGTTGATGGTCAACGAAGTAGCACCGCGTCCCCACAACTCCGGCCACTACACGCTGGATGCCTGCATTACCGACCAGTTTGAACAACAGGTGCGCGCGCTGTGCGGTTTGCCGCTGGGCGACACCCGCCTGCTGTCGCCCGTAGTCATGGTCAACATCCTGGGCGACCATTGGCACAACGGCGGGCCCCACTGGAACACCCTGCTGGCGCATGCCAACATCAAGCTGCATCTGTACGGCAAAGAAGTCGCACGGCCGGGGCGCAAGATGGGGCATTTCAATGTGCTGGATAACGATGTGGGAACGGCGTTACGTCTGGCCGAACGCATGCGCGATGCACTTTAGTGCATCGGTCAGATTCAGCCGCTTGATCGCGCCGCTACTGGCCATTATTGTCTGCGGCGCCTGCGCCGCAGACAGCGACGCCCCGCTTTCCTTGCGCATTGGCCCGCATGCTTTCCAGGTCGAAATCGCCGCCACCCCACAACAACGTGAATACGGCTTGATGGGCCGCACCCACCTGCCCGCCAACGGCGGCATGCTGTTCGTGTTTGAACAGGCGGCGCGGCATTGCTTCTGGATGCGCAACACGCCGCTGCCGCTATCGATTGCGTTTATTGACGACAGCGGCCACATCGCCAACCTTGCCGACATGCAAGCGCATACCGACACCCTTCATTGCCCCACAACGGAAGTACGCTACGCGCTGGAAATAGCGCAGGGCGGATTCACGCAGCGCGGCATTGCGGCGGGTGCACAGGTGAACGGCCTGCCGGATTAGGTCTATCCCTGCCGACCGCACTCACGGCGCGATGGATTTCAACCTCAGCTCCACCGCATTGCCCTTGTCATCGCTGCGTAACACGCGCACCGGCAGGTAATGGCGATCGATGGCCAGCCAGACGTCGAAGCGGCCCTCGTCATCGGCCACCCGAGCAAGGTGCAATGTACGCAGTGCGCCCAGTTCAGTTTCCAGCGTTGCCTTTCCACGCACTTCATAGGTGTAATCACGCAGCTTCTTGCCATTGAATACCTTATAAGTCAGCTGCCCATCGGGTGGAGGCGCGGTCAGTGCCAGTTGGAAAAACAGGCTGATTACATCCTGTACCTCACCCTGGTAAACGAAGT
>JBBQDI010000253.1:0-2505 GCA_038319505.1 Burkholderiales bacterium | reverse complement strand
AGCTTTCAGATTGAATGTAATTGCCAACCACTCTCCGCTGGACACGCCATTGGAGCTGACGGGCGGGTTGGAGTCAGCGAGGAAGCCCACTGTCGTCACGAATGGGGGCGAGGCATTGGTGCCACTCGGCAGGTTAGGTGGGCTGGCACCCTGGGAAAATGAGACCCCTGCTCCCGAGTCGGTAATGGAGGCGATTCCCAACAAAGAACCATCGTCAAAATACACATCCGCCAGCGAAGAAGTAGAATTATTGCTGAACTTGAATTGCACCTGATTGCTGCCCAGGTCGATCACTTCAACCGAAAGATTGGCCACGCCATCCGCCAGGGCTCCGGCGTTGTTGCTGGTCAGGCCGTAAAACCCGAGGGTCGTTGATGCGGCCGCCATCGGCTGGTATGCCAGAGCCAGCATGCCGGCCAGCAGGACTGCCGCTCCCGAGTTGATTAGTTTATTAATATTCATGCAACGTCTCCTCCATCCGCATTATTAGTAGGTCGGTGTTCATCACGTTAGTATATTTGAACTAAACACATAAGCACATTCTATGCCATTTTGCATTTTCTCCATAAAAAACAATCGGGTATAAATATTCCGTTCGCGTGCCTGTCGCAATGTGTAAGGTTTTCCGACAAATAGGCGCATTCATTGACCCAAACGATTGCCCTTAAATGGCGTCATTCCGGGCAATGGCCACTCCAGAATTGGCTTTTCTGATGTAAAAGATCCCGACACGCATCAATACTGCCTGTCTGACTGCTTGCCGCTGGACTTGTCTGGCGGTCATGAGGTTTCGCTCACACTAGCCGTCTGAATCAACATCAAGCCCATGTTTTTCCTCAGATTAATCAGGAGATTTTACACGTGGCAGCGACCCTGACACCCCCTTCCAATCGCGTCTACATCGAACCGCTATATGTGGATGACACTCTGTTGGTGGTCGACAAGCCCAGTGGCCTGCTGGCGGTGCCGGGGCGCGGCGCTGACAAGCAGGATTGCCTGAGCGCGCGGGTGCAGGCCCGCTATCCCGACGCACTGATCGTGCACCGCCTGGACATGTCCACTTCCGGGCTGATGGTGATGGCGCGCGGTGCGGCCGCGCAGCGCGCATTGAGCAAGGCCTTTGCGGCACGCGAGGTGACCAAGCGCTACATTGCCGTGGTGGCTGGTCGGCTGGAAACGTCGCAGGAAGAATGGGGTGTTATCGACCTGCCCATCATCGTCGACTGGCCCAACCGGCCCTTGCGCATCATCGATCACCAACTGGGCAAGCCGAGCATTACCCGCTGGCGTGTGCTGGGCCACGATGAAACCGCCCACACCACCCGTGTCGAACTCGAACCGGTCACCGGCCGTTCGCATCAGTTGCGTATTCACCTGCGCGAACTGGGGCACCCGATCCTGGGGGATGCCTTGTACGCGCCGTTGGACGTGCAAGCCTTGGCGACGCGTTTGTTATTGCATGCAGGATCGTTGCGCTTGGTGCATCCGGTAACAGTGGAGGAGCTTGCGTTCCAGAGTCCGGCGCCGTTTTGATGCATCGTCCAGCCTGACCGGCCGCACGCGGTGCCGGCATGATCCGTTTCAGTTTGTCTTCAGTACCGCAGCCCTGGGCACCACCAGCCGCACATAATCAAGCGCTTCGTAATTGTGGATTTGCGTGGGTCCAGCAGGCGCCACATCGATGTAGGCGGGAAAGTCCTCAGCCGCCAGTCCGCGCCGGCCGGCATAGGTACCGCAGACATGCACCGGGATGCCGTTGTCGCGACTGAGGCTTTCCACCATTTGATGTACTGCCGGGTTGCTGTCGCGTGTGCTGGTTTGCAGCGCAAACATTTCCTGACCGTGGGTCACCAGCGCCATCGGCAGGGCGGGGAAGCGTGTCTTTAATCGTTGTGCGGCCTGCTTGACCCAGGGCAGCGCCACATCCAGCGCGCGCGGGTCGCGGTCGGCGATTTCAAATACCACGCCGTGGGGCGCTTCTGGGCGCGCCAGCAGTTCATCCAGGGTGAGCGGCGCGGCGATGGCCGAACTTGTCAGGGCAATCAGACCGATCCAGAAGGGCAGCAAACGGTTGAGCACTATATCCATGATGTTCGCAATCAAAGTGGGGTCTGTGATCTGACGTCGTGGTTCTGCAGCGCGGTGCTGCCATGCGCTTAATTCGACTTGGCGATCAACTGCAGAAATTCTTGCCGGGTACGGTCGTTGTCACGAAAGGCCCACAGCATCATCGAGGTGATGGTCCACGAATTCTGTTTCTGCACGCCGCGCATCATCATGCAGAAGTGCTGGGCTTCGATGACAACGCCGACACCTGCCGCGCCGGTTACAGTCTGGATGGCGTCGGCGATCTGGGTGGTGAGTTGTTCCTGAATCTGTAACCGGCGCGCGAACATATCGGTGATGCGCGCAATTTTCGACAGGCCGATCACCTTGCCTTGCGGCAGGTACGCCACGTGAGCCTTGCCCACAAACGGCAGCAAGTGGTGCTCACACATTGAATAC
>JBBQDI010000252.1:0-2585 GCA_038319505.1 Burkholderiales bacterium | reverse complement strand
ATTCCGATTCCCGACACCAGCCGTCCTTCCGCGCTACAGCTGGCCAATCATCTCAACGTACCGTACCGCGAAGGATTTATCAAAAATCGTTACATCGGCCGTACCTTCATCATGCCGGGGCAGGCGGAGCGCAAGAAATCGGTGCGTCAGAAGCTCAACGCTGTCTCTGAGGAATTCAAGGGCCGCAACGTATTGCTGGTCGACGACTCCATCGTGCGCGGTACGACCAGTCGCGAAATCGTGCAGATGGCGCGCGATGCAGGCGCCGAGAAAGTGTATTTTGCCTCAGCGTCGCCGCCCGTACGTTTTTCCAACGTGTACGGTATCGACATGCCGACGCGCAACGAACTGATCGCCAGCAGCCGCACCGATGAGGAAATCGCACGCGAGATCGGCTGCGATGCGCTGATCTATCAGGACCTCGATGCCATGGTGGAGGTGGTCCGTGCGGGCAACCCGGCCATTCTTGACTTCGATACATCGTGTTTCGATGGTCGTTATGTCACCGGCGATGTCACACCGGAATACCTGAACTACATCGAGGCCATACGCAACGGCGAAACTTCTTCGCTGACGGCCATGTCCACACAGCAACTCGATTTGAATCTGGCGACGAGCGGTTGACCGCATCCGACACCGGGCGTAGATTACTCCCAGCGCCGATTTGAACTTCAGCTTGCGGGCGCTTGATAAATTCGGCTAAAGCGTCGCATGGGAAACCCCGAGACGCGCTTGCCGTTCGGGGTTTTTTATTTTGGGATCAAACATGAAAGACACATACGACATCGAAACACTGGCCGTGCGCGCAGGCACGGTGCGCAGCCAGTTCAACGAACACTCGGAGGCGATGTTTCTGACCTCCAGCTTCGTGTTCAGCAGCGCAGCGGAAGCCGCAGCGCGCTTCAAGGGCGAACAGCCCGGACCGATCTACGCGCGCTTCACCAATCCCACCGTCAGCATGATGGAAGAACGGTTGGCAGCGCTTGAGGGCGCCGAACGTTGCGTGGCGTTTGCCTCCGGCATGGCCGCCATTCTGGCTACTGTGATGGGGCTGATGAAGGCGGGTGAGCACGTCGTTGCGTCGCGCTCGATTTTCGGCTCTACCGTGCAGTTGTTCAGCAACATTCTGGGACGCTTCGGCATCGAGACGACTTATGTGTCACCGACCGACCCGGCGGAATGGCGCGCGGCGGTGAAGCCGAACACCAAACTGTTTTTTGTCGAATCGCCGTCCAATCCATTGACCGAGGTGAGCGACATACGCGCCCTGGCGGCGATTGCCCATGAGGCGGGTGCATGGCTCGCGGTCGACAACTGCTTCTGCTCGCCGGTGCTGCAAAAGCCGCTCGAACTGGATGCCGACATCGTGATCCACTCGGCCACCAAATATCTCGATGGCCAGGGCAGGGTGCTGGGTGGCGCGGTGCTGGGCAGCAAGGTTTTGATGGACGGCGTGTATACATTTCTGCGCACCGCCGGGCCCACACTGTCGGCGTTCAACGCCTGGGTGATTCTCAAAGGCCTGGAGACGTTGTCGATCCGGATGGATGCGCATTCGAAAAATGCCTTGGCGCTGGCGCAATGGCTGGAAGCGCAGCCTCAGGTTGCACGGGTGCTGTATCCGGGTTTGCCATCCCATCCGCAACACAAGCTGGCGATGGCGCAGCAAAAGACCGGGGGCGGCATCGTTGCGTTCGAACTCAAGGGTGGCAAGGATGCAGCGTGGAATTTGATCGACGCAACCCGGATGCTGTCGATCACCGCCAATCTGGGTGATACCAAGTCCACCATCACGCATCCGGCTTCCACCACGCATAGCCGCATGACGGCAGAGCAGCGTGATGCGGCAGGCATCAGCGATGGACTGGTACGTATCGCCGTGGGGTTGGAGTCAATTGCCGATATCCAGGCCGATCTGGCCCGAGGGCTGACAGCATGATGAAGTGGCTAATGTTGTCGCTGTTTGGGATGGGCGCTGCCCACGCGGCCGACATGATTTCCCTGCGCTATGTCGACCAGGATCCGGGCACACCGTCCTATCTGACGCGCATCCTCGTCACGTCAAACTTCATGCGCATGGACGGCGGTGAGGATGACGGCGATTTTATCTTGCTGGATCGACGACAGCGGAAGGTCATCAACATCACGCGTGACAACAAGCTGGCGTTGGTGTTCACTTCTGGCACCCTGCCGCCCAGGCCTGCCGACTGGAAAGCCCGACTCGACGTCCACAAGGCTGCGCGCGGCACCCAACACTTCAGCCTCACGGTGAATGGCACGGTATGCAGTGAAGGCGTGGCGGCCCAAGGCGCCGCACCGGATGCGGCACGCGCGATGGCCGCATTGAAAGCTATCCTGGCTTCCACGCAATACCGCGTGTGGCAGGAAACGCCTGTCGAGATGCAGCACAACTGCGATTTGGCCAACCATGTGTGGGACTCGGGCGCCACGCTCACGCTCGGCCTGCCACTGGAAGAGCGTGATTTTACCGGGCGGACGCGGAAATTCGAGAGTGAAACCCGCAAGACGCTTCAGCCCGGGTTGTTTCGTATGCCGGATGGCATGAAGGAAATAAACGCACCCTC
>JBBQDI010000251.1:0-2588 GCA_038319505.1 Burkholderiales bacterium | reverse complement strand
CCGCCAGCGTCATCCAGGGGTCGTGTGGGCTCATCAGTGCATCCAGAATCATGTCGAATATCCCCGGTTCCAGGGGATTGAAGTGGCCGGATGCCAGCAGGTCAATGACCTCGCGCAGCCCCTGGTCCTGTTCCACATACGACTGGGGTTGATAGTTCGGGCGCAGCGTCTCGACCTCATCTGCACGCAGACCAAACAGGAAAAAATTATCCTCGCCTACCGCCTCGAGAATCTCGATGTTGGCGCCATCGTAGGTGCCGATGGTGAGCGCACCGTTCATCATGAACTTCATGTTGCCGGTGCCCGACGCCTCCTTGCCCGCAGTCGATATCTGCTCCGACAAATCCGTCGCGGGGGCAATGATTTCCATGCTGGAAACCCGGTAGTTGGGCAGGAAGGCAACTTTCAACCGGCCATTGACGGCAGGGTCGTTATTGACCATTTCAGCCACGTTGTTGATGAGTTTGATGATGCGCTTGGCCATGGCATAACCTGGCGCCGCCTTGCCGCCGATCAGCACGCAGCGGTCGGCCCAGCCGTCCAGTCTCCCATGCTTGACGCGGTTATACAGGTGAATCACGTGAAGCACGTTGAGCAGCTGCCGCTTGTACTCGTGGATGCGTTTCACCTGCACGTCAAACAATGCGTCCGGATTGAATTGCACACCACACTCTGCCCTGACCAAAGCCGCCAGGCGTTCCTTGTTGGCATGCCTGACTGCGCGCCACTGCTCATGAAATGCCTGGTGCTTCGGTTCTGCCAGCGGCTTGAGCTTCTCCAGTTGTGCCAGGTCGGCAATCCACGCTTCGCCAATCTTGCTGCTGATTAGCGCACTCATGCCCGGATTGGCATGTGCCACCCAGCGCCGGGGCGTCACGCCGTTGGTCTTGTTGTTGAATTTGTCCGGCCACAGGTCAACAAAGTCGCGGAACAGGCCTTCCTTCAACAGCCGCGAATGGAGCGCCGCCACACCGTTAACCGAAAAACTGCCGACGATGGCCAGCCACGCCATCCGCACCTGGCGTGTGGGACCCTCTTCAATAATCGACATGCGGCGCTGGCGTTCCCTGTCGCCCGGCCATTTCAGCGACACTTCACGCAGGAAACGGGCATTGATCTCGTAAATGATTTCCAGCAGACGCGGTAACAGACGTTCGAACAAACTGACCGACCAGCGCTCCAGCGCTTCCGGCAGTAGGGTGTGATTGGTGTAGGCCATGCACTGGGTGGTGATCGCCCAGGCCTCATCCCAAACCAGTCTTTCTTCATCGAGCAGCAAGCGCATCAGTTCGGCCACCGCAATGGTGGGATGGGTATCGTTCATCTGGAACACGTTGTGCTCGGCGAATTTTTTCAGGTCGGTATTGCCGGCCTTGCGCCATTGCCGCATGGCATCCTGCATGCTGGCCGAAGCCAGAAAATATTGCTGGCGCAGCCGCAGCTCCTTGCCATTTTCGCTGCTGTCATTGGGATACAGCACCATGGAAATGTGCTCGGCGTGATTCTTCTCCTGCACCGCTTCGGTGTAGCTGCCCGCATTGAACTCGTCGAGATTGAATTCGTCCGTGGCTGCGGCCTTCCATAGCCGCAGCGTGTTCACCGCATGGTTGCGATAGCCTGAAATCGGCATGTCGAAGGGAATCGCCAGCACGTCGTTGGTGTCGACCCAGCGCACGCGCTGGATGCCTGCCTTGTCGTGAAAATGTTCGGTGCGCCCCCCAAACGGCACCCGACATGAAAATTCCGGTCGCTCGACTTCCCATGGGTTGCCATCGCGCAGCCAGTGATCGGTGTCTTCCTTTTGATAACCGTTTTCGATGCGCTGCTGGAACATTCCGTACTCGTAATGCAGGCCATAGCCCATCACCGGCAAGTTCAGTGTGGCGCAACTGTCCATGAAGCATGCTGCCAGCCGCCCCAGGCCGCCATTTCCCAACCCGGCATCGGTTTCCTCCTCGGCCACGTCTTCCAGGGTCTGACCGAAACCCTGCAAGGCTTCACGCGACGCCTCATCCAGCCCCAGATTCAACACGTGGTTGGACAATGAACGGCCGATCAGGAACTCCAGCGACAGGTAATAGCCGCGCCGCTTGTCGACCTTGTCACGCATGGCGTAGGAATTCATCCAGTCCGACATGATGCGGTCACGCAGGGTCCAGGCCAGCGACTGATAGGTGTAAACAGGAGGACAGCCTTTCAATCGGCCCAGATGATAGAACTGGAAGCGTTCAAAATCCCGGGTGATGGATTCAACCGAAGTGGGAAGCGGATCCAGAGGAACGGCGTCCGAACAGTTTGCGTTGCGAGGATTTTGGGGAGTCATGGCGTTCACGCTGGTATCAAATTGAATAGAGAGAAATGTAGTGTCCGGCGCTCTCCGACCAGTCAAATGACCGGTTCATTCCGGTTTTTTGCAGCCGTCTCCACTGGGCGGGCTTGCGATACAGTTCGAGCGCACGATGAATGGCGGCCAGGAAGGCCTTGACGTTGGGACTGTCGAAAACGAAACCATCGGCACTGTCGTCGGACAACGTGGCTTCATTTGCGTCAATCACGGTATCGGCCAGTCCGCCGGTCTTGTAGACAAC
>JBBQDI010000250.1:0-2597 GCA_038319505.1 Burkholderiales bacterium | reverse complement strand
ACCTGGCCAATCACCATGGCCTCCGCACCTTTGGCGCGCCATGCGCTGTAATTGACTTGCGACGGATCAACCAGTTGTTGCATGCCGCTGACGTCGACCAACCTGATTTGACCGCTGCGATTGAGATCGTCGCCCGCTATTTGACTCAGCTCCGGCACGGGCTGTCCCGGCGCGGCCTGAAAAGGCAGCATCGCCACTGCAATCTTGTTGTCTGCGCCACCGATTACCTGGATTTCCATTGCAGCGCGCGCGGAAAAAGGCGCACTCAGCAAGACAAGACAGAACAGGGGGAACAGCAGAACGGCACGCAGCATAGGGAAGATGGTCTCGATCGAAAGCACTCAATTAGCGGGCTGAGTCTAGCATAGCCGACATGACAGGCCTGCTATCTATCAGCCGCCTACAGCCTGATGCCAAGCGATCAAACTCAATCCGCAAACACCCTGAAGGGTATCAAGGACAGATCCTGGTTGCAGAGCCAACAAATCGGCAACATCCACGCTCACTCTTTGGGGCGATGTACGAAGGAAAGTTCCGGGACAAATGCAGCGCGTGCTTCGCGATCGGTTGGCAGTGGCAGTGGCGAAGATTTCTCGATGGCGCGCACCACGGCTTCGTCATACGCCACATTCCCACTGGACTGTGTTACCCGTACGCTCAGGACTTCTCCGGTTGGCAACACCTTCACCAGACAGCGCACCTCGGGATTGCCTTTCAGGTTGTCGGGCAAGCGCGTATTGCCGCGCACCGTGGCGCTGATCATGTCGCGGTACTGTCCCACTACGCGCGACACTTCCGACTGATGCAGGTCGGCCGCCGCCCGCGCTTGGGCCTGTCTGGCCTGCGCTTCGGCCTGCTTTGCCTGCACTTCCGCAAATTTTGTCAGGCGTGCCTGGTTTGCAGCAGTCTCGCCCGCGATACGCTGCTTCAGATCTTCCTCTTCCATTTGACGCAGCAATGCGCGTTTCTTCTGCTCGACCTGCTGTTTCTCGCGTGCCGCGTCGGCCATCGCCTTCTCCTCGGCTGCCTGCATGGCTTGCAACTTTTTGAGCCGGTCGATTTCGGCCTTCTTTTTTCCAGTGCAATGTCCGCATCACGGTGATCCGGCACCGGCGGTTCCTTGAATACGGGTTGTCTGGTTTTTACCGGGCGCGGCGCGGGGGGCGGTAAATCCTTCGGCAGGGCTTGCCATATGTCGACCATCACCGGTGCGGGATGCTGAGTCTGCCACGACACACCGAACACCAGCATCAGCACAAACAGTCCATGCACCCCCAGCGCCAGCATCCCGGCCACGAGATTGGAATTGCGACGCGGTGCAAAGGGTGAGCCAGCCTGAGCGTTCATGGCGCCGGGCGCGCGAGCAGTCCGATCCGGGTGACCTGGGCTTTCTGCAGCACGTTCATTGCGTTCATCACTTCTTCGTAGCGAACATTCTTGTCCGCCGCGATGACGACCGGCTGTTCCGGTGAAGCAGCATGCAGGGCTGCGATTTCAGCCGCCAACGCCGACTTCTTCACCGTCCGCTCTTCACTGCCGGCCGCACGATCGCGCAGCAGGTATTCGCCTGACTCCTTGATCACGACTTCAAGCGGCTGCTCCGGTGTCTTGGCCGTTTTGCCGACACTTGGCAAATCGACCAGGCCGGGGTTGATGAAAGGCGCGGTCACCATAAAGATGACGAGCAGCACCAGCATCACGTCGATCATCGGCACGACATTGATCTGGGCGATCTGTTTGCGGGTTCTTGCCACGGGACTTAATCAGCCTTGGTGACCTGCCGCTGCAGGATGTTGGAAAACTCTTCCATGAAGCTTTCCAGGCGATTGGCCAGGCGATCGATGTCGTGGGTATATCGGTTGTAACCCACCACCGCAGGAATCGCGGCGAACAGCCCCATGGCGGTGGCAATCAGCGCCTCGGCGATACCGGGGGCAACCTGCGCCAGTGAAGCCTGCGCCACCGTGGCCAGCCCCTGAAACGCCAGCATGATGCCCCACACCGTACCGAACAGCCCGACATAAGGTGATACCGAGCCGACCGTTGCCAGAAATGACAGGTGCGACTCGAGGTTGTCGACTTCGCGCTGGAAGGTTGCGCGCATCGCACGGCGGGTGCCATCAATGATGACGTTGAGCGACTGCCCGGCCTGCCGCCGCAGCTTGCTGAACTCACTGAATCCCGCTTCGAAAATGCGCCCCATTTCGCCCGCGTCTTCGCGCTTGGCAGACACACGCCGGTACATGGCATTCATATCGCCACCGCCCCAGAATTCGCGCTCGAAACTGTCGGTCTCGCGCAGGGCACGCTTGATGGCAAACATCTTGATGAAGATATACCACCACGACATCATGGATGCGAAGAGCAAGATCAACATTACGAGTTGCACCGGCAACGAGGCGTTGATGATGAGGTGGAGCAGCGAGAGGTCTTGACCGAGTTCAGGGTTCACGTTTCTTGGGCCAGTGCTTGAAGAATGAGCGAGGGTATTTTAACGGGTTTGAAGTGCAGCGCATCGACACATGCCAGCCTGACCTTCGCCGAAACCAACCGGGTGGAGCCTCGTGTGAGCGTCTGTTTCACGCTGAGACTGGCAC
>JBBQDI010000249.1:0-2647 GCA_038319505.1 Burkholderiales bacterium | reverse complement strand
AGCCGCTGGGCCAGTTCGATCAGCCACAGCACGCTGTAAACGCCCAGGCTCATTTTTTCGTAGGCAGGATCGAAGAAGGTGTAGACCGCTGAGAGGCCATCGTCGATCTGGTCGATCACCGAGATCATGACCAGGGTGTCGCCGTCGCGAAACTCGACCATCACGCTGTCTACATTGGACGACAGCAGAAACTGCGTGTACTGGTCGGGGCCGTCGCGATCCATGCCGCCACCGGCATGGCGGCTGCCGAGATAGGTGCGATACAGCGCATAGTGATCCTGCTTGAAATCCAGCGGCACGAAGCGCGCGGCCAGGTGCTGATTGCGCTTGTGGCAGCGGCGCTGGGTGCGGTTGGGCACAAAGCCGGCCACATCGACCCGTACCGGCACGCAGGCCTGGCATTGTTCGCAGTGCGGACGATAGGTGAACTGGCCGCTACGACGAAATCCGGCGCGAATCAGCGCACTGTAAGCCTGGCTGTCGATCAGGTGAGTGGGGGTGGCCACCTGCGAGCGCGCCTGTTGACCCGGCAGGTAGCTGCAGTCGTATTGCGCGGTCAGATAAAACTGGATGCGCTGTAAAGGCGGTTCAGTTGGGTGCATTAAGGCGAGTCAAGCAAGTGTCCAGGGGCCGGGGCGATGCGGCAAGTTTACCAACTCTGCCAGCCGATCTGTGAATGCCATGCGGGACACGGCACGTGCGCCCAGGCTGGCGAGATGCGCGGTTTCCATTTGGCAATCGATCATGCCGAACGCCCACTGCTGCAATTGTTGCGCCAGCCGCACCAGTGCCACCTTGGAGGCGTCAGGCATGCGGCTGAACATCGATTCGCCGTAAAACATGCGGCCGATTGCCACGCCATACAGCCCGCCGACCAGTGTGCCGTCGTGCCAGGTTTCCACTGAATGGGCATAACCCGCCTGATGCAGCCGGGTATAAGCCACCACCATCGCCTGCGAAATCCAGGTGCCGGCGGCATCTTCACGCGGCGCGGCGCAGGCACGCATCACGTCAGCAAATGCAGTGTCGATACGCACCTCAAACCCGCCGTTGCGAATGCGCTTGGCCAGCGAGCGTGTGACACGAATTTCATCCGGCACCAGCACCATGCGCGGATCGGGACTCCACCACAGGATCGGCTCGCCGGGGTTGAACCAGGGGAAGATGCCGTGGCGATAGGCGTCCAGCAAGCACTCCACCGACAGGTCGCCGCCCATCGCCAGCAGGCCGTTGGGCTCGCGCAATGCGGTCTCGACCGGGGGGAAGAATGTGGCGTTTTGGAGACGTTCGCTCATGCCAGCATGGTAGCGGATGCATAAAATGTTTGCCGGGGCCGTTCATATATATTACGATATGCATATCCTTAATTAACCTGGGAGTCATGTCCATGAAACGTACCCTTATCGCTGCTGCCCTGATTGCCGCTTTGCCTGCCACGGCGTTGGCCGAAGACTGGATGATGCGCGTGCGCGCCATCAATATCGCACCCGACGTTAGTTCCAGCCTGGCAGGACTCGATGTATCCAGTGAGTGGGTCCCAGAAGTCGACTTCACTTATTTTGTGACACCCAACATCGGCGTAGAACTGATCCTGGGCACCGCACGCCACGAAGTCACACTGAATGGTGCTAGCCTAGGCAAGGTGAGTCACCTGCCACCGACGGTGACCGTTCAGTACCACTTCAACCCCACACCCTCGATCAAGCCTTATGTGGGTGCGGGGGTTAACTACACACGCTTCTATAATGTCGATTTGCCCGGCTTCAAAGTCGACAGCAACAGCTTCGGCGGCGCCCTGCAGGCAGGCGTGGACATCGCAGTAACCAAGAATGGCTATATCAACCTTGACGTCAAGAAAATATGGATCGACACCACGGTCAAAAACACCGCGGGCGCCTTCGTTTCCAGCCTGGACATCAATCCGGTGGTCTGGGGCATCGGTTACGGGTTCCGTTTCTGATCACGCTTTTCCCCTGAGGACTGCGGCACGTCCGATCTCTCTCCAGTATTTGCCGCGAAAGCATGTCCTCCCTTGGGGCGTTTCATGAGCCACTCTCCTGGCCTCGTGAACGTCCCTTTTTTTTCGGGCTGCTTCCACTGCGGCCTGCCCGTTCCAGACGGCGCGCACTACCCCATCCAGTTCGAAGGCCAAACCCGGCAGACCTGCTGTCGCGGCTGTCAGGCGGTGGCGCAAACCATCATCGACAGCGGCCAGGGCGCGTATTACACCCATCGCACCGCGCTGCCCGCTACGCCCCAACAAGCCGAGGCCGAACTCGCGCAGCTGGGGCTGTATGACCTGCCCGAAATCCAGGCAAGCTTTGTCCGGACAGAAGCGGAACACATCCGCGAAGCCGCACTGATTCTGGAAAACATCGTCTGCGCCGCCTGCATCTGGCTGAATGAACGCCATATCGCGGGGCTGCCCGGCGTGCTGTCGGTGGAAATCAACTACGCCACCCGCCGCGCACGGGTGCGCTGGGACAACAGCCGCATCCAGCTGTCGGCCATCCTCAAAGCCGTATCCGACATCGGCTATATCGCCCACCCGTTCGACCCGGGCCGCTCCGACGACATCTACAAGCGCGAGCGCAACACCGCGATCAAGCGCCTGGCCATCGCCGGTCTCGGCATGATGCAGGTGATG
>JBBQDI010000248.1:0-2699 GCA_038319505.1 Burkholderiales bacterium | reverse complement strand
TCGGCGCTATCGACTTTTTCGGCCAGCAGTTTCACCGGCCATTGCTTGAGCTGGTCCACTGCTGACCTGAGTTCGTCCGGACTATGCAGCAATAAATCGACTTTGACGATGTCGACCAGGGCCAGCAAGGGGCGGCGGTTTTCGGTGAACACAAAGTCGTCCAGCGCCAGCGTGAAGCCCTCTTGCTTGAGCGCGCGACAGCGTTCGATCACCGCGTCATCGACGTTGATGGTTTCAAGCAGCTCCAGCACCACTTGTTCTTTGGGCAGCAATTCCACCATGTCGGAGAGCAGCATCTCGGTACTGATGTTGATGAAGCCCAACTGTGAACCCAGCACGGCTTGGATACCCATCTCGCTGAATGCATGGTGGATGACGCTGGCCGTCGCATGCATGTCGTCGGTGACTGTCACGCCGGGCGTATTGCCGGTGCGAAACAGCAACTCATAGGCAACAATGCGTTGGTCGCGGTCGAGAATGGGCTGGCGACCGAGAAAAATATCGTTGGCTGCCATGCCTAGAGTCCCAGATCGCACCAAAGCGCATTGACGCGCGCTTTGACGGCTGCGTCCATTACGATTGGCGTACCCCATTCACGGCTGGTTTCGCCTGGCCACTTGTTGGTGGCGTCGATCCCCATCTTGCTGCCCAGGCCGGAAACGGGGCTGGCGAAGTCGAGGTAATCGATCGGCGTGTTTTCCACCAGCAGCGTATCGCGCGCAGGGTCGACACGGGTGGTCAGCGCCCACATCACTTCCTTCCAGTCGCGCACGTTGACGTCGTCGTCGGTGACGATGATGAACTTGGTATACATGAACTGGCGCAGAAAACTCCACACGCCGAACATCACCCGCTTGGCATGGCCGGGGTAACTCTTCTTCATGCTGACCACCGCCATGCGATACGAACAGCCTTCGGGCGGCAGGTAAAAATCGGTGATCTCGGGAAACTGTTTTTGCAACAGCGGCACGAACACTTCGTTCAGCGCCACGCCGAGGATCGCCGGTTCGTCTGGCGGCTTGCCGGTGTAGGTGCTGTGATAGATCGGGTCGCGCCGCATCGTGATGCGCTCGATCGTGAACACCGGGAAGGTTTCCTGCTCGTTGTAATAGCCGGTGTGGTCACCGTACGGTCCTTCAAGTGCGGTTTCGCCCGGATGGATCACGCCCTCGAGCACGATCTCGGCCGATGCGGGCACCTGCAGGTCGTTGCCGAGGCATTTCACCACTTCGGTCTTGGCGCCGCGCAACAGCCCGGCAAACTGATATTCGGACAGCGAATCCGGTACCGGGGTGACGGCACCGAGTATGGTCGCCGGGTCGGCACCGAGTGCGACGGCAAGCGGGAAGGGTTCACCCGGATGCGCCAACTGGTGCTCGCGAAAATCCAGTGCGCCACCGCGATGTGCCAGCCAGCGCATGATGAGCTTGTTTGGCGCGATCACCTGCTGGCGGTAGATGCCGAGGTTCTGGCGGTTTTTGTGCGGGCCGCGGGTAACGGTCAGTCCCCAGGTGACGAGCGGCGCCACATCACCCGGCCAGCAGTGCTGAACAGGCAGGCGCGACATATCCACGTCGGCTCCTTCCCACACGATTTCCTGGCACGGCGCGCTGCGAACTTCTTTCGGCGCCATGTTGAGAACCTGCTTCAGCACCGGCCACTTGTCCCACGCATCGCGCAGGCCCTTGGGCGGTTCCGGTTCTTTCAGATAAGCGAGCAGCTTGCCCACTTCGCGCAGGCGGGACGGATCGTCTTCACCCATGCCCAACGCCACGCGTCGCACGGTGCCGAAGAGATTCGCCAGCACCGGCACGGAATGCCCTTTTGGATGTTCAAACAACAGGGCCGGACCGCCGGCGCGCAGCACGCGGTCGGCGATTTCGGTCATTTCAAGCCTGGGATCGACCTCGACGGCAATGCGCTTCAGCTCGCCCATTGATTCGAGTTGGGTGATGAAATCGCGCAGGTCGTGATAGATCATGGATGGCCAATTAAAAAAAGGGTTTTGCAGCGCAACCCGGTGGTAGAGGTGTGATGTGGAATCGAGCGCTCACATTCATCCGGCTCCACACCTTCCGCCGCGCCTACAACAAACGCGACGCCCGGCACGCACATCCCGGCCAGATTGGCAGGCGGGCACGGCATGTGTAGGGGCGACACATCAGTTGATGGTTTCGAACAGGGTGACGACCTTGGTTACGCCTGACGTGGTGCGCGCGATATCGATGGCGACGTTGGTTTCAGCCTGCGTCACCAGTCCCATCAGGTAGACCACGCCGGCTTCGGTCACCACCTTGATCTTGGTGCCGGGCACACGTTCGTCGCGCAGCAGGCGGGCCTTGACCTTGCTGGTGATGGCGACATCGTTGGCTTCCGAGGTCAGCGAGGTAACGCCCGATACAGTTAGTTCGTTGAATACCGTCCGTACATCGGGAATGCCCTTGACGACTGCGCTGGCACTGCTGCGGATGGTTTCATCCGGCACCTGGCCGGTAAGCAGTACCTGGCGGTTATAGCTGGTGGCGGAAATTTTGTCTGTTTTCTGCGGGAAAGCATCACTCAGACGGGACATGGCGCGCAATTCGATTTCCTGGTCGCCGACATAAACCCCGGCCGTTCGGCGGTCAAGCGCGACAGCTGTCCCGGTGGCGGCCCCGCCCACGACGACAGCAGCGCATCCCTGAAATTGGGACAAGGCC
>JBBQDI010000247.1:0-2705 GCA_038319505.1 Burkholderiales bacterium | reverse complement strand
CGCATCGTCATCACCGAACTGCCGCCGCTCACCGCACCCAACGATTACGCCCCCGCAGTTGATGAGGTGGTGCGCGCAATATTGGGAACGGAAGCACTCGAATAGGTGCGTGTTACGGGTTCCAGTTACACGTTGACAGGCTCTACACGCTTAAACTGCAAGCCTAAGTGTGCCTCCCAAGTTTTTGATTCCGGAGCAATGAATGGAAACGGAAAGCCAGGTCTCCCAACTCGAGCAGGCACTGATTCAGCAGGCCGAGACGCTCGCGCGCGAGCAACGACAGAATGCGGAAGCAGCGCGTATTCGCATCCATGCCGAGTCGGCCGACAAACTGAAACTGGTTGAAGAGCGCGACGTTCTGCAAGCCAAGATCGAAGCCGAACGTCTGGTCCGTCGTCACACTCAGGGGGCGGAAACGCGGCTGGCCGCTGACCTGGATCGACTGCGCTGGACGCTTACCCAAGCTGCACTCTCGGAAATGAATAAGGCGTTCAAAACATTGGCACAGGACGATGCGCGCTATCTGGGCGTGCTCGAAGCTTGGCTGGCAGCGGCTGCAAGGATGTTGCCGCCTGGCGATCTGGTGGCGGAAGTGCGCCCCGATGACGAAAAACGATTAGCGCCCGTGTGGGCCGACATGGCTGCCCGTGCCGCACCTGGGCGTGAGGTGGCCCTGACAACGCATGGCCAGCGAAGCGAAGGGGGTGTGCGGGTACAACTGGCCAATGGTCGCGCGCAAGTGGATCAAACCTTTGAAGCCCGGTTGACGCGTCTGGGCGACGAACTGGCGCGCGTGGTGATGGAGCATCTGTTCGCCAGCGCGCCTGATCTGGGAACACTGGTACATGGATGAACAAGGCGGCGGCATGCAGCAAGCGATGAAGCGTGGAATAGCAAACCCGGGCATCCCCCAACGTCGTTCATCCACTTCTCACCGCTAACCGCGCTCACACAACCAAGGAAAACAATGGGCAGGATTCTCGAAATCAACGGACCACTGGTCAAACTCGAACTGCCGCTGACGGTGATTGGCGAGCAGATTCGGGTCGGGCGCATGGGACTGATTGGCGAGGTGATCGGCCGCGATGGCGACACCGCACTGGCCCAACTGTACGAAGATACTGCCGGTCTGCGTCCCGGTGAAAGCGCAGAAGGCCTGGGCTGGCCTTTATCGGTGGAACTCGGACCCGGTTTGCTGGGTTCCATTTTCGATGGGGTACAACGTCCCTTGCAGTCTGTTTGGGAACAGAGCGGCGACCGGATCGCACGGGGTGTTGCGGTGCCCGCCTTGCCTCGTGACACACGCTGGCATTTCGTGCCGAATCCGGCGCGTCGCGCGGGCACACCGCTCGCCGGGGGGGACGTGCTGGGCACGGTGCAGGAAACCGAATCGATCCAGCACCGCATCCTGACCCCACCCCTGATCCACGGTGAACTGCTGGAACTGGCACCAGAAGGGGATTACACGATTGAGGACGTGATTGGCCGGCTGAAACTGGCTGATGGCAGCACCCAAAAGCTGCGCATGTTCCATCGCTGGCCAGTGCGTATCCCGCGTCCCTACAGGCAGCGCGACCATGCGGAGGTGCCGCTGATCACCGGGCAACGCATCCTCGACACCTTTTATCCGCTGTTAAAGGGTGGCAAGGCCGCCATTCCCGGACCGTTTGGCGCCGGCAAGACCATGCTGCAGCAACAAATTGCACGCTGGTGCAATGCGGAAATCGTCATTTACGTCGGCTGCGGCGAGCGCGGCAATGAACTCACCGACGTACTCGAATCCCTGCCTCAGCTGAAAGACCCGCACACCGGCCGTCCGCTGATGGAGCGCACCTTGCTGGTAGCCAACACCTCCAATATGCCCGTGGTGGCGCGCGAAGCCTCGATCTACGTCGGCATCACGCTGGCCGAGTATTTCCGTGACCAGGGCTATGACGTGGTGATGGTGGCCGATTCCACCAGCCGCTGGGCCGAGGCGCTGCGCGAAGTGGCGGGCCGTTTGGGTCACATGCCGGTGGAGGAGGGGTATCCGGCTTATCTGGGTTCGCGTCTGGCTGCATTTTATGAGCGCGCCGGACGGGTGGAAACCCTCGCGGGCGATCATGGTTCGGTCACCCTGATCGGCGCGGTGTCCCCACCGGGTGGCGACTTTTCCGAACCGGTGACCAGCCATACCAAGGAAATCGTCCAGACCTTCTGGGCGTTGTCGAAAGAGCTTGCCGATGCGCGTCATTACCCCGCGGTGGACTGGCTGGAAAGCTTCTCCGGCTACGTGAGTTCCGCTGCGAAGTGGTGGGCGGAACACGTTGATCCGAATTGGGAATCCGCGCGCGCCACGGCGCTGGATCTGCTTGCTGCATCTGAAGAATTACAACGTATCGTCAACCTGGTCGGCGTTGAGGCATTGACCGCAGAGCAGCGCTGGATGCTGGAATCTGCCGGTCTCATCAAGGAAGGGCTGTTGCAGCAGTCAGCCATCGATGACATCGACAGCTTCGCCTCACCTGAAAAACAGTTTGCGTTACTTGAAGCCATGCTGGAAATCCATCATCAGGGCATGAAGCTGGTGAAACTCGGTGCACCGGCACGCCGCATGATCCAGATGCCGCTGCTCTCCCAGGCCCGACGCTGGAAGAGCCAGTACCCGTCGTCGGACGTTGCCGGATTGAAGGCGAGAATCGCCACCATTGCCGACGCATTCGAGC
>JBBQDI010000246.1:0-2705 GCA_038319505.1 Burkholderiales bacterium | reverse complement strand
TCGACCTGGTTACGGCCGGCCTGGTCTACAAGTTCTGATACGCGGTTGGGTGCAATAAAAAAGGGGGCTTCGGCCCCCTTTTTTATTGCTGTCATTCCTGTACTGAACGATAGTATCCAACAAACCGTTAGCTCATTTCGTCGATCCATGCCATCTGGATCGCTTCGAGAATTTTTTCACCGGAATGCTCGGGCACGTCGTCAAACTCGGGCAGTTCCGTCACCCATTGATGCAGGTCGGTGAAGCGGATGGTGCGCGGGTCAATTTCAGGGTGGGCTTCGGCGAGTTCGATTGCGATGTCCAGGGAGTCCGTCCACTTCATATTAATGTCCTTCACTGACCATATTGATGGTGTATTTTGGAATTTCGATCACCAGGTCGCTGTCGGCCACGCGCGTCTGGCATGACAGCCGCGATTGTGGTTCCAGCCCCCAGGCCTTGTCGAGCAGATCATCCTCTTCTTCGGTGGAAGCTTCCAGTGTATTGAAGCCTTCGCGCACGATGACGTGGCAGGTGGTGCAGGCACAGGATTTTTCACAGGCGTGCTCGATCTCGACGCCGTTGGCCAGCAGAGTATCGCAAACGGTGTCGCCGGGCTTGGCTTCGATCACGGTGCCTTCAGGGCACAGTTCGACGTGGGGCAATACGATGAGTTGGGGCATGGTTTTTTTGATTGCGGCTAAATGGCTCAGTCAGTCTGTTTGAAGGGGATGAATTAAATCAGGGTTGAATCTCGGGTTCAACCGAAGGTTTCCAGTTTTTGTCCGGCCATCGCGCGGCGCACATTCTGGTCCATGCGCCGCTGGGCGAATTCCGTGCTTACGGCATTCAATGCTTCGATGCCGCGCTTGATGGCCTGATGATCTGACCCGCTCAGCAAAGCTTCAAGTGTTGCAATACCGGTTTGGATGGAAGCGGCTTCCGCCTCGCTCAGCAAGGCGCTGTCTTCGGCCATGGCGGCATGGGTGGCGGCAATCAGGCCTTGTGCATCGACGATCTGTTCGTTGAGCGCACGCGCGTACATGTCGTCCTTGGCGTGGGAGAAGGCCTCTTTCAGCATGCGCGTGATGTCTTCATCGCCCAGGCCATACGATGGCTTGACCTGCACGCTGGCTTCGACGCCGGAACTTTGCTCACGCGCCGCCACCGACAGCAGGCCGTCGGCATCGACCTGGAAGGTGACGCGGATACGCGCGGCCCCCGCCACCATCGGCGGAATGCCACGCAGCTCGAAGCGCGCCAGCGATCGGCAGTCGGACGCCAGCTCGCGTTCGCCCTGCAAAACATGCACGCTCATCGCAGTCTGGCCGTCCTTGAACGTGGTGAACTCCTGCGCGCGTGCGGTGGGAATGGTGGTGTTGCGCGGAATGACTTTCTCGGTCAATCCGCCCATGGTTTCCAGACCCAGCGACAGCGGAATCACGTCGAGAAGCAGCCAGTCTTCACCGGCGCGGTTACCCGCCAGCACATCCGCCTGTGTTGCTGCACCAATTGCCACGACTTTGTCGGGGTTGAGGTTGGTGAGCGGCGTTTGCTTGAAGAAATCAGCCACGGCACGGCGCACGCTCGGCATCCGCGTCGAACCGCCCACCATCACCACACCCTTGACATCCTCGATGCTCAAATCGGCATCGCGCAACGCCTTGCGGCAAGGCGCCATTGTCTTGTTGACCAGGCCGGCGGTCAGGCTATTGAAATTGGCCTGGGTGAGTGTCGCGTCCATCATTTCACCGGTGGACAACACGGCAGTCACGCGCACTTCAGTGTGTTCGGTTAGTGCTTCCTTGGCGTCACGAGCCTTGGTCAGCAACAGTCGTGTATCGCATGCTGACAGGGGCGAAAATCGACCCTGTTCGATCATCCAGCAGAAGATGCGCTGATCGAAATCGTCGCCGCCGAGGGACGAGTCACCGTTGGTGGCCAGCACCTCGAACACGCCTTTCGACAGTTTCAGAATGGAGATATCGAACGTGCCGCCGCCCAGGTCATACACGGCATAGACGCCTTCTGACGCGTTATCGAGGCCATAGGCAATGGCGGCCGCAGTCGGTTCGTTCAACAGGCGCAGCACGTTCAGCCCGGCCAGTTGCGCTGCATCCTTGGTGGCCTGACGCTGGGCTTCATCGAAATACGCAGGTACGGTAATCACCGCGCCCACCAGTTCGCCGCCTAGTGCGGCTTCGGCGCGCTGGCGCAACACCTTGAGGATTTCGGCCGATATCTCAACCGGACTTTTCACGCCAGCAGCCGTTTTCAGCTGCACCATGCCCGGCGCATCGATAAAGCGATACGGCAGGCTGGCAACGTCTTCGATGTCCTTCAGCCCTCGCCCCATGAAACGCTTCACCGACATGACGGTGTTGTGGGGGTCGCTATTCTGTGCAGCTTGAGCAATGTAACCCACCTCGACGTCGCAGTTGGCCTGGTACCGCACCACGGACGGCAGCAGTGAATGACCCGCCTCGTCATCCAGCAACACCGCAATACCGGAGCGCACAGTGGCCACCAGCGAATTGGTCGTGCCCAGATCGATGCCCACCGCCAGCCGACGCTGGTGCGGAGCAGTCGACATTCCGGGTTCGGCAATTTGCAGTAGGGCCATGTTCTTAACTTTCCAGTTCTTCGTAGACGTCGCCGACTTCGGCGATGAGTTTGTCCATGAATCGTAGCTGGCGAACGGCTTCGGAAGCCGCCGCAAAATCATG
>JBBQDI010000245.1:0-2712 GCA_038319505.1 Burkholderiales bacterium | reverse complement strand
CCACTTCACTGATTCAATAATGGCGTCGACGTATTCCTGTTCTTCTTTCTCCGGGTTGGTGTCGTCGAAGCGCAGGTGGCACACGCCACCATAATCACGCGCGAGGCCAAAGTTGAGGAAGATCGATTTGGCATGCCCCAGGTGCAGATAGCCGTTGGGCTCGGGTGGAAAGCGCGTTTCCACGCGACCGCCCCATTTACCGGCGGCATTCTGCTCGTCGATGATGTTGCGAATGAAGTTGGCGGCAGGGGCGGGTGCGGTGTCGTGTGACATGGTGATGTGTGATGCCGGAAAGCGTGAATTGTAGCGGGTTCAGGTGATGATGCCCCCGCCGAGACAGACTTCGCCATCATATAACACAACGGACTGCCCCGGCGTGACGGCCCATTGCGGGCTGTCGAATGCGAGTTCCAGCGTGTCATCATCAAGCCGGGTGACGTGGCAGGGTGCATCGGTTTGCCGATAGCGGGTTTTGGCGGTGTAAGGCTTGTCCGGGTCGGGGGCGACGCCGCTGATCCAGTTGAGTTGACCCGCGGCGAGGGCAGAGCGCTGCAACAGCGGGTGGTCATGCCCCTGCACCACCACCAGAGTGTTGCTGCCCATGTCCTTGGCGGCGACGAACCAGGGGTCGGTGTTGCTGTCTTTCTGGCCGCCGATGCCGAGTCCCTGCCGCTGCCCCAGCGTGTAATACACCAGCCCCTGATGCTCGCCGATCACGCGGCCATCGGGCGTCTTCATTTCACCGGGATTGCGCGGCAGGTAGCGTTCGAGGAATTCACGGAAGTTGCGCTCGCCGATGAAGCAGATGCCGGTGCTGTCTTTTTTGGCGGCGTTGGGCAGGCCAATCTTTTGCGCGAGAAGGCGCACCTCCGGCTTCGGCAAATGGGCCAGTGGAAACAGCGCGGGCTGCACCTGCGCCTGACTCAGGCGATACAGGAAATAGCTCTGGTCCTTGTTCGCATCGGCCGCACGCAGCAGGGTGGCGCGGCCGTCATCGTCGGTCCCCTTGCCGACATAATGGCCGGTGGCAATGAATTCGGCGCCGCGTGCGATCGCATCGTCGAGGAAAGCCTTGAACTTGATTTCGGCGTTGCACAGCACGTCCGGGTTGGGTGTGCGGCCGGCCTGGTATTCGGCGAGGAAATAGCTGAATACGCGTTCCTTGTATTCGGCCGCGAAATTGACTGCTTCGACATCGATGCCGACCACGTCGGCGACCGCCAGCACGTCGAGAAAATCCTGGCGCGCGGTGCAGTGCTCGGTGTTGTCGTCGTCATCCCAGTTTTTCATGAACACGCCGAGCACGTCGTAACCCTGCTGCTTTAACAGGTACGCGGCCACAGCGGAATCGACGCCGCCCGACATGCCCACCACCACGCGCGTACTCATAGATGGCTCACGAAATCGAGCGGAAAGCGTCGCCCGGCCAGATAGTCCTGCACGCAGCGCATCACCAGCTGGCTGCGATGCGGAATGGGGCTGGCGGCGAGTTCGTCCGCTGTCAGCCACAGCGCGCGCACGATGCCATGATCCAGCTCACGGTCAGCGATCAACCCCGTGACCTGACAAATGTAGGCAAAGCGCAAATAGGTGATGTCGCGCAGCGGATAGTAGGTGCTATAGCAACCCAACAGCGCGAGCGGCTCGACATGGTGCGCGGTTTCTTCCAGCGCTTCGCGGCGCACGGCATCGAGCAGGGTTTCGTCCGGATCCCAATGGCCCGCCGGCTGGTTGAGGCGCAGGCCTTCAGCGGTGTGCTCTTCCACCAGCAGGAACTTGCCATCGCGTTCGACGATGGCGGCGACCACCACGTGCGGGGTCCAGATGGCATCAGACATGCAGTTCTTTCCATTCTCCGGGTTGCAAATCAACCAGGGTCCATTCGCCTACTGCGGCGCGAATCAGTCGCAAGGTGGGGAAGCCGATCTTCGCTGTCATGCGGCGCACCTGTCGGTTCTTGCCTTCCTTGATGCTGAGTTCGATCCAGCTGGTCGGAATGGCTGCACGGTAGCGAACCGGCGGATTGCGTGGCCACAGCCTGGCGGGCTCATCGATGCACTGAACTTGCGCCGGCCGGGTAACGAAGTCGCCAAGGTCAACACCGTGCCGCAACGGTTCCAGTGCAGCCTCATCCGGCGCGCCTTCAACTTGTGCCCAGTAGGTTTTGGGCAGTTTGTGTTTGGGATCGGCAATTCGGCTTTGGAGCACGCCATCATCGGTTAAAATCAGCAGGCCTTCACTGTCCGCATCCAGACGCCCGGCCGCATAAACGCCCGTCAGCGCGAGGTGATCACGCAAACCCTGCCAGCGCCCTTCCGGGGTGAACTGGCTGAGTACACCATAGGGTTTGTTGAAAAGAATCAGGCGCGACACGCTTCGGAGGGGATAAATCCTCATTTTACCCAAACAGGGCATAAGTAACGTTTCGAGAGATCATGACTACACATATCCAGATTCCCGCCGCAGGCAAAAAAATCACCGTCAACGCCGACAACACACTGAATGTGCCGGATACCCCGATCATTCCCTTCATCGAAGGCGATGGCACCGGCGTCGACATTACGCCGGCGATGCGCCGCGTGGTCGATGCCGCCGTGGCCAAGGCCTACGGCGGCAAGAAACAGATCGCCTGGATGGAAGTGTTTGCTGGCGAAAAAGCAGTCAAGGTATACGGCGCCGACCAGTGGCTGCCCGACGAAACCGTGCAGGCGG
>JBBQDI010000244.1:0-2716 GCA_038319505.1 Burkholderiales bacterium | reverse complement strand
GTGATTGGTCGCAACGATCCGGGCTTCATCCATAATGGACCCCTTGCCGGCCTGGTAGCGGTGTGTGCGGGTTCAGATCTGATGCATCCGCTGGGCGCGCTGATCACCGGCGTGGTTGCTGGCGCGCTGTTTGTGTGGATGTTCATGGTGACGCAGAATAAATGGAAGATCGACGACGTGCTGGGCGTCTGGCCTCTCCATGGCTTGTGCGGGGCATGGGGCGGCATTGCCGCGGGTATTTTTGGGACCAAGGCGCTGGGCGGTATTGGCGGTGTCAACCTGATTTCACAGGTAATCGGCACGCTGGGCGGGATCAGCGTCGCCTTGATCGGAAGCTTTGTAGTGTATGGCGTACTGAAGCAGGTCGTAGGATTACGGCTGGACGCGGAAGCGGAATTCAATGGCGCCGATCTCAGCATTCACAAGGTGTCGGCCACCGCTGAACGCGAGACCAACTGGTAAACGTCTCAGTTTTTCTGGTTTTTACGCAGTTGCCGCAGGTGTCTGTGGCGTTCGATGCTCAACTGTTCGAGTTGCCGATCGATTTGCACGACGTCGGGATGCTGATCCGTGTATTTCAGTAACAGTTCAGTGCGCTTGATCCGTAACTCAACCTGTTTTTTGTCGAGGCCCTTCAGATAGGCATCCGGTACAGCGGGAGGAGGAGGGTCTGGATGGTCTGTCACGTCTGGAACTTCCAAATCCTGGCTACCTGTTGACGTCGCCGTGCCCGGCTGCGCAGAACGGTTTTGCGGAGAACGGGCACCTGACAGCGCGGAGGCGGGTTCAGCCTGGCGGGGGATGTCGAGGAAGTGCTCGATAACGATGATCCCCAATCCGATTAGCAGCAACACGCCTATGGGTATGCCAAATGCCAGTACGGGCAGCAGGCGTGATATGCGGTTGGTGGACGGGGGAGCCGACACGAGTGGTGTTGCTGGGGCGAGCGCACGAAGGACGTTGACCAGGGTGCGTGCGTCCGGCCGGGCTTCCGGGCTCTTGTTCAGCATGCTCGCCAGCAAGCTGGACAGGGCAGCCGGCAGCCGGGGGCGCAAGGTCGCCGCAGTTACCGGCGCTTCATTGATCACGCGATAGACGATTGTCGGCAGGCTGTCGCCGTCGAAGGCATACTGCCCGGTGAGCATTTCGTAGAGTACGGCACCCAGTGAAAAAATGTCCGAGCGCCCATCCACCTCTCGCCCCATGGCCTGTTCGGGTGACATATAGCGTGGCGAACCGAGCATTTGTCCAGCAAGGGTATGACCGCTATTGATGAGATGTGCAATTCCAAAATCCGTAAGTTTGATGCGACCACGCTGGCCGGTGACGATGACATTGGCGGGTTTGATATCACGATGAATGACGCCATGCTCGTGTGCAAACGCCAACGCCTCAGCCATCTGCATGGCGGTATCAAGTGCCAGATCGATGGGCATGGGCCCCATGTTCATGATGTCGCGTAGCGTTGAACCTGAAAGATATTCCATCGCTATATAGGCGAGCCCATTGGCTTCGCCTACGTCGTAGATGGTCACAATATTGGGGTGCGATAGCCGACCGGCGCTCTGTGCCTCGCGCAGAAATCGCGATTCCGCGTCGGCGCCTTCCTGCTGCAGTTGGGAAATGGATACCGTTTTGATGGCGACCGTTCGTTCGATCAGTGGATCGTGGGCACGGTAAACCGTGCCCATTGCGCCTTGGCCTACTTCGTCGAGAATTTCGTAACGGCCGATTTTCATGACAGCGGATACGTCAGGTCTGACATTCAACAATCTGGCCGCGCACGGTGCGACTGTCCTCTCCCATCAAATACAGATACCAGGGCATCAGGTCGTCAATACTGAGGAGCGTTTCAGGTGACAGTCCGGGGTGGGTGCGTGAGCGCAAGGTGGTCGCCACCTGGCCGGGAATCAGGGTGTTGATGCGCAGGGCTTCGTTGGTGCTGAGCTCATCGGCCCATATGTGGGTCAGGGTTTCCAGGCCCGACTTTGCCACGGCATAGCCACCCCAATAGGCAACAGGATGATGGCCATGGGTTTCACCGGTGAAAATAACCGATGCATCCGGTGCCTGCTTGAGCAACGGCATACATGCGCGGGTAAGGGCAAACGGCGCAATCAGGTTGACCCGCATCACGGTTTGCCATTGTTCCAGTGTTTGCAATTCAAGTGGGGTAAGGCTGTAAAACTGGTGCGCGCTATGGAGCACGCCATCGAGCCGTTTCAGATGATGGGCAATGGTTCCAGCCAGGGTTTCCAGGCTACGGTCGTCCGCGGCAGCAAGATCATATGGAAACATGGCCGGCTCGGGTCCACCCGCAGCCACGATTTCATCGTATACCGCTTCAAGCTTGTTCGCATCGCGTGCGAGCAGGGCAACGGTGGCGCCGTGGCGCGCAAACGCCAGGCTGGCGGCACGTCCTAAACCCGAGCTGGCGCCGGTGACGAGAATGACACGACCTGCGAGCAGATCAGGGCGAGGAAGATAGTTTTTCATAGCTGTTTGAGTAATGCGCCGGCCGATTGTACTCCGCTCTGTGTTGCACTTTCGAGCGTGGCGGGATAGGGGCCCGCCGTGTAATCACCCGCCAGAAAAATGCGAGGGTGAGGCGTACGGTGAGTCGGGCGTACCAGGTCAGGAACGCAAGAAAAGGTGGCCTGCTTTTCAACAATACTTTTGCGCCAGAGCGGAGTGCCAGCAGGGGAAATCGCCTGTA
>JBBQDI010000243.1:0-2776 GCA_038319505.1 Burkholderiales bacterium | reverse complement strand
ACAGGGCATACATACCCTGAAGGGCACAAGCACCCTGAAGGGCACAAGCACCCTGAAGGGCACAAGCACCCTGAAGGGCATAAATGCCGGCTGATCAGGCCGCCGGGCTGCGGCGTCGCAGTGCCCAGCAGCCAGTGCGCTGCCTCCACTGTTTTTTCGACGCGGCGGGTTCAAGCATCCAACTGGCGCAGGCACTGCATCAGCGCGAACAGGTGTCTCTGTTGGTCGATATGCGTGGCCGTTTGTTTGCCGACTCCCCAACGCGCAGCCTGTTCGACTGCAAGCAACAGCTCGAACGTGGCGTGCTGTACACCCTGCCTCAGGTCTACGGCGATGGCTGGTATGCGCCAGGCGTGCGGGCGGATGAACCCAATTTGCGCGGCTCGGCACAGGGCTATGATTGGGTGGTGTTGGATGCCGGATCGATCCAAACCGGTCTGGTGCTCATGCCTGGGGCGCGCCAGACCGTGGTCATCGAAGTTCAGCCCTCGCATGAATCCATGCTGCGTGCTTACACTTTACTCAAATCCCTGTCTGAAGTGGACGACAATCCGGGCATCGCCCTGCTGGGTGACCCAGCGAGTTGCGATCATGTACTGGTAGCATGCAGCCACTTTCTAGACCCGTGTTTCGCACAAGCCATCTACAGCGTAGTGCACGAAGAGGATGCATTTGCCGCGCTTGCCATTAGAATAGTGGACGCAGTGGGCGAGGAGAAAAAAATGGCTGCTCAAACGATAACGGGGATAAACCTGAACCATGGTAGGTAAGCAAACGTCACTAGACGAACAAGTCACCAAATATGCGCCGCTGGTCAAGCGCATTGCGTATCACATGATGGCGCGTTTGCCAGCAAGCGTAGAGGTCGACGATCTCCTCCAGGCCGGTCTGATCGGATTGCTCGATGCCGTGGGCCGCTTCGATGGCAATCAGGGCGCCCAGTTCGAGTCGTATGCCACCCAGCGTATCCGCGGCTCCATGCTCGACGAACTGCGCGAGGCCGATTGGCTGCCGCGTCATGTACGGCAGAAGTCGCGGCAGATCGAATCTGCAATCAACAGGCTGGAACAGCGCAATGGGCAGTCACCGTCCGAGCAGGAAATCTCCGCCGAGATGGACATGCCGATCGATCAGTACCAATCCATGCTGGGCGATGTGAAATGCTCCCAGCTGCTGTATTACGAAGATTTTTCGGATGAAGACAGCGCCAGTTTTCTGGAGCGTTATCTGGTGGACGGCAGTGATGACCCGCTCGCTGTCCTGGAAGACGAAGGCTTTCGCGAAAGCCTGGTTGCTGCGATTCACCATCTGCCAGAGCGTGAGCGCAGCATGATGGGCATGTACTACGAACAGGACATGAACCTGAAGGAAATCGGCGTGGTGCTCGGCGTGTCCGAGTCACGCGTATGTCAGCTGCATTCTCAGGCGGTTGCACGCTTGCGTGCCCAACTCAAAATCTGGAAAGATTGACGCAGTCCGACCGTGCACGGCCAAAGCGGGGCAGAGACGCGGTAAATCCGCGATAATGGCGGCTTGTACATTTCACTGAATTTGCCGTCATGAGCCCAGCCGACCTCAAGAAGAAAGCCCTCGAATACCATCGCCTGCCCAAACCGGGCAAGCTTTCGGTCGAGTCTTCAAAACCGTGTTCCACCCAGGAAGACCTCTCGCTTGCCTACACGCCAGGCGTGGCGCAGCCGGTGCTGGAAATCGCCAGGAACCCCAAGACGGCTTACGACTACACCAACAAGGGCAACCTGGTTGCGGTGATCACCGACGGCACGGCGATTCTGGGCCTGGGCAACCGCGGCCCGCTCGCTGCCAAACCAGTGATGGAGGGCAAGGCTGTGTTGTTCAAGCAGTTTGCCGGGATTGATGTGTTTGACATCGAAGTGTCGGTCAAAACGCCGCAGGAATTCATCAAGGTGGTCGAGGCCATCGCCCCCACTTTTGGCGGCATCAACCTCGAAGACATCGCCGCGCCACACTGCTTCGAAATTGAAGCCGCGCTGCGCAAAAGCCTCGATATTCCCGTATTCCACGATGACCAGCACGGCACCGCTGTCATCATCTGCGCCGGCTTGATCAACGCATTGCACGTGCAGGGCAAGACGCTTGAAACCGCAAAAATCGTTTGTCTGGGCGCGGGCGCGGCCGGCATTGCATCGATGAATCTGCTGGTGGCGATGGGCGCGAAAAAAGGCAACATTCTTTTCGTGGACTCCAAAGGCGTGGTCCACAAGGATCGCACCGACCTCAACAGCTTCAAGAAAGCCTTTGCGCGCAAAACAAAATTGCGCACGCTGGCCGATGCAATGGCAGGCGCAGACGTGTTTGTCGGCGTGTCGGGCGCCAATCTGGTAAGCCCGGCGATGGTGAAGACCATGGCTGACAAGCCGGTGGTTTTTGCGCTGGCCAACCCCAACCCCGAAATCCAGCCAGAAAAAGCCAAGGCCGCGCGCAACGACCTCATCATGGCAACCGGACGTTCGGACTACCCCAACCAGGTCAACAACGTACTTGGCTTTCCTTTTATCTTCCGCGGTGCGCTCGACGCCCGTGCCCGGGAAATCACCCAGGACATGCTGATCGCAGCCGTTTACGCGCTGGCCGAACTGGCGCGCGAGCGCGTGCCGGCTTCGGTGCTGAAGGCCTACAAGCTGACGAAACTCAAATTCGGTCCGGATTACATCCTGCCCAAGCCGTTCGATCCACGGCTGGCCAAGCGCGTGCCGCAGGCGGTGGCGGCGGCTGCAATAAAGGGCATGAAAAAAGG
>JBBQDI010000242.1:0-2794 GCA_038319505.1 Burkholderiales bacterium | reverse complement strand
GGCATGATCTCGATCCGCTCAATGCTGGCCAGCGGAATCAACGACCAGTCGATCGACCCGGAGTCAATCGGATTCAGCCTTTGGCCATTGAGTAACACCAGGGTGTTGCTGGCAGCCGTGCCTACACTCCCGGCGCCCCGCAAACTCACCGCGGAATCGATGCCCAGCGCCCCATAAAGCGGAAGCACCTGCGTTCCGACGGCACCCGTCAACAGATCAGGCACGCTGCTGGCGGCAATCCGATCGATATCCTGCCGCGTGATGACCACCAGATTGCCGGGGGTCGGGGGAGTGGGTTCTGCGAACCGGGTCGGCGTGACCACAATGGTTTCGCCGACAAATTCCGGCAGCGTTTGTGCGCATGCAGACGAAGCAAAGACGACGCCCAGGGCGAGCGAGAGAGGGGTATGACGCATGATGAATGTCCGGTTTGGGCGCCCGGTTCCCCGCAGGCGCGTTGCACGATCCGCTGGGCGACTTGCGTCGCGGCAGGGCTCAGGCCGGTATCCGGGCTCGCGCTTGAAGTGCATCGCCTTCCCGGGCGAACCCAGTGGCTGTGTGATGGACCGTTTAGCGCTGACCGTTGCGGGGGCAGCACAGGCTTGATGGCTTGTCGCCACGCACCTGTTTCCCGTTTATCCTCGGCGGCGGAAAGCCGCGTCGGCACCTGAAGGCGCGAATTATACCCATATGTGCGTGGCCTGATTGACCGCCCGCGCAACGCCCCCTATAGTCCCGCCATGCACGCAGAACTCGAAACCCTCGAAGCCAAAATCCGCCAGGTGGCCGAGCTCTGCCATACGTTGCGGCGAGAAAACAGTTCACTGCGGCAACAGCTGCTGACCACACAGCATGACAACAAGCAGCTGACGACCCGGCTGGAAGCGGCCAAGACACGCTTGCAGGCGCTGCTCGAAACCTTGCCGGAGGACGTGTGATGGCCAGCCCTCGCTCCATCGAAATCAATATTCTCGGCCGTGCCTACAAAGTGGCCTGCTCGCGCGAAGAGGAATCGGCACTGGTTGCAGCCGCCGACTATCTGGACGAAAAAATGCGCATGATTCGCGAAGACAGCAAGGTCATCGGCGCAGAACGCATCGCCATCATGGCCGGGCTCAATCTGGCGCACGATCTGCTGACCAAGGGCGGCGGGGGCCTGATGGAGGAAACCCGCAACCGGGTCTCCCATTGCAATACGCTGCTCGATTCAGTGCTGGAAGATCAGGACAAACTCTTCTAAACTAGCCGTGCTCCCTGCGGTGTTCGAGGTCAGTTGCTGTTTCTCTGAACCAATGCATACGTGCAAGGCTGCGGTCTATTCCGATGCGGGTGTGCGCGTGACACGTCTCATGTGCCCAAAGCGTCTTTGATTGCGGCCGTCTTGGACCCAGGTTCAAGAGTTTGCGACTGGTCACGGCACAGGCGGGGCGCTTTACCTCTTCATGGATAAATACACCCTCAGGCGACAACTCAAGGCCGCGCGCAAGGCATTCACGCCCACCGCGTGCCGTCTGGCCGCACGTGCGTCATTGCGGCTTTCACTGCGTCACGGACTTTTATTGCGCGCGAAACGCATCGCCTTTTATCTGCCGCAAGGGGGTGAATTTGATGCGCATCCCCTGCTCAACCAGGCCTTGTGGATGCAGCGGGAATGTTACCTGCCGGTGATCCCGCAACGGGGCCGTGTAATGCGATTTGCACGGGTTGGCCGCAATACCCGCATGACAACGAACCGCTACGGCATTGCCGAACCCGTTGACCCCCGTCCCCTGCGTGCGCGCCAGCTGGATCTGATTTTTATGCCGCTGGTGGGGTTTGACCATCAGGGCTATCGGCTAGGGATGGGCGGCGGCTATTACGATGCAACGCTGGCGTATATGCGGAACCGGCGGTCCTGGAGAAAGCCACGGCTGGTGGGCGTGGCCTACGAATGCCAGCGGGTGGAGGCCCTGCCGCACGACCCGTGGGACATGCCGCTCGACGCGGTGCTGACCGAGCGGCAGCTGTATCGCTTCAAGGCAAGGCGGTCGTTTTATTCACCCAGATAAGCCTGGCGCACCGAAGGATTAGCGGCAAGTTCGTCCGCGTTTCCGCTCAGCGTGATAGCGCCGTTTTCCAGCACATAGCCACGCGCACAGGTTTTCAGCGCCAGATGGGCGTTCTGTTCGATCAGCAGCACCGAAACACCGTCTGCCGCAATCTTGCGGATGATGTCGAACACGGCCTGCACCATCAATGGCGCCAGCCCCATGCTGGGTTCGTCGAGCAACAGCAGGCGCGGTCGCGCCATCATCGCGCGCCCCAACGCCAGCATCTGCTGTTCGCCGCCGGACAACAATCCGGCGAGCTGGGTTCGACGTTCGATCAAACGGGGCAGCAGGGTGTAAACATGGTCGAAATCTTGAGCGATCGCAGCGCGGTCGTTTCGCGTGTAAGCGCCCATCATCAGGTTTTCAGCCACCGACATGCGGGGAAACACGCCGCGCCCTTCTGGCACCAGGGTGAGCCGGCGCCGAGCCACTTCATGCGCAGGCAGCCCGGTGAGCACCTGCCCGTCAAATTGCACACTCCCCGCGGCCGGCTTCAGCAGCCCGCTGATGGCTTTGAGGCTGGTGGTCTTGCCCGCACCGTTGGCGCCAATGAGGCAGACCATTTCGCCCGCCGCAACCTCCAGACTGATCCCGCGTACCGCTTGAATCCCGCCGTACGAAACCGACAATTGCCTGATTTCCAGCAACGCGCTCACAGGGTCTCATCCCCCAGATAGGCCGCGATGACCTTGCGGTCACGGCTC
>JBBQDI010000241.1:0-2830 GCA_038319505.1 Burkholderiales bacterium | reverse complement strand
GGTCGTCAGCGAGAATGACGGCAAAAGGTTCGTTGCCGATCACCGGTTGCGCGCACAGGACGGCATGGCCGAGGCCAAGCGCTTCGGCCTGGCGGATGTAGATGAAGTTGACACCGGCCGGGCGAATCGACTGTACCAGTTCAAGATCGCTGTCCTTGCCACGCGCCGCCAGCTCGGTTTCCAGTTCGTAGGCTTTGTCGAAATGGTCTTCCACCGTGCGCTTGGTTCGGCTGCTGATGAAGATGATGTCGGTGATACCTGCATCCATCGCCTCTTCAACTGCATATTGAATCAGCGGCTTGTCGACGATGGGGAGCATTTCCTTGGGGCTGGCCTTGGTGGCCGGCAGAAAACGGGTGCCCAGACCGGCAACGGGGAATACGGCTTTTTTGACTTTATTCATGTCTCTTTCCTGAAAATCCCTTGATTCAAAATTTTAGCGTGTGCTGTCCCGCAGGGGGGTTCGGTGCCAGCAAGGCCAGCAGTCCGGCCTCGTCGAGGATGGTCACGCCGAGTTCCTGTGCTTTTTCCAGTTTGCTTCCGGCCGCTTCGCCGGCCACCACGTAGTCGGTTTTTTTGGATACCGATCCCGCTACCTTGCCCCCTGCGGCTTCAATTTTTTCCTTCGCGGCATCGCGCGACAACGTCGGCAAGCTGCCGGTCAGCACCAGTGTCTTGCCTGCAAGGATACCTGTTGATTGTTGCATGCCTGTGGATTCCGACCATTTCACGCCTGCGGCACGCAGTTTTTTGACCACCTCGAGGTTATGCGGCTCGGCAAAAAACTGGATGATGGACTGCGCCACGATGGGCCCAACATCACGCACGGCCAGCAGGTCCGCTTCCGGTGCGGCGATGAGTTTGTCCAGCGAACCGAAAACCTGCGCCAGATCCTTGGCAGTGGTTTCCCCAACATTGCGGATACCCAATGCAAAAATGAAGCGCGCCAGCGTGGTGGCCTTGCTGGTTTCAATTGCGGCGAGCAGATTGGTCGCCGATTTCTCGGCCATGCGTTCCAGTCCCGCGAGCGCTTCCAGGCTCAGGCCATACACATCGGCAGGCGTATGGACCCGCTCGCGCTCGACCAACTGGTCAATCAGCTTGTCACCCAGACCTTCGATATCCAACGCCCGTCGGCCCGCGAAGTGAAGCAAGGCCTGTTTGCGCTGCGCCGGGCAATACAGACCGCCGGTGCAGCGTGCCGCCGACTCGCCTTCCAGCCGCACCACGTGCGAGCCACATTCGGGACAGGTGGGGTAGGCTTGCAGAATATTGAAACGCGGCGGCGCCGGGTCGGGGCGCCGGTCGAGCACTGCAGCGACGACTTCTGGAATCACATCGCCGGCACGCCGCACGATGACGGTGTCGCCCACACGCACATCCTTGCGATCGATCTCGTCCTGGTTGTGCAGGGTGGCGTTGGTCACCGTAACGCCACCAACGAACACCGGCGCCAGCCGTGCCACCGGCGTCAACGCGCCGGTACGACCCACCTGGATGTCGATACCAAGCAGCGTGGTCAGCTGCTCCTGCGCCGGATACTTGTGCGCCACCGCCCAGCGCGGTTCGCGCGTGACAAAACCCAGTTCCCGCTGCAGATCGAAATGGTTAACCTTGTAGACTACGCCATCGATGTCGAACGGCAACTGATCACGGCGCGCAGCGATGTCGTCGTGGAATGCAATCAATGCAGCTGCGCCGCGTCCGGTGATGCGCTCGCCACACACCGGCACGCCCAGCTCGGCCAGCGCGTCGAGCGTCGCGCTGTGGGTAAGCGGCGCATGCGTCCATCCCTGCACCTCGCCCAGTCCATAGGCGAAATACGAGAGCGGGCGTTGTGCTGCCAGTTTGGGATCGAGCTGGCGGATGCTGCCCGCCGCGCCATTGCGCGGATTGACCAGCGTGGGTTTGCCTGCCTCGCGCTGGCGTTCATTGTAGCGATCGAAATCGTCGCGCCGCATGAATACCTCGCCCCGCACTTCCAGCACGGCTGGCGGTGTTTGGGCTAACAGACGGAGGGGGATGCTGTGCACGGTGCGGATGTTCTGGGTGACATCTTCGCCGGTTTCCCCGTCACCGCGGGTCGCTGCCTGTACCAACGCACCGTGTTCATATCGCAGGTTGATGGCCAGGCCATCGAACTTCAGTTCAGCGGCATATTCGACGGGGGGATCGGCGTCGGTCAGGCCCAGTTCCTTGCGCACCCGCGCGTCAAAAGACTGTGCGCCACTGGCCTCGGTATCGGTCTCGGTGCGGATCGACAGCATCGGTACCGCATGACGCACCTTCGGAAACGCATCGAGCGGTTTTCCGCCTACACGCTGGGTGGGCGAATCGGGGGTAACGCGTTCGGGATGGTCGGTTTCGAGTTGCTGAAGTTCACGAAACAGTCGATCGAATTCGGCATCGGGAATCGTTGGCTGATCGAGAACGTAATACGCGCGATTGTGGCGCTCGATTTCCTGGCGCAACGCGGTGATGCGCGCCTGGAAATCGAGCGCCACCATCAGGAGAACAGACGCAGCGCCCGTCGTGAACCGGATGGCACGCCGCGCGCTTCCATGCTTTCGTAGATTTGCGAGAGCTGGGTGCGGATTTTCTCGATACCGGTATCGGTCAGCGGACGCAGGTTATCGTCCACCAGAATGCCGCCGACCTCATTTGCCAGCTTGCGGCCAAACCCAACCATGCCGTCAAACACCTTGAGGCCATCCGGCACGCGCGGCACATCGAACTGCAAGGTGACGCCCTGTGAGGTTTGCCCCTCGACAACGCCTGCGCTAAACGGTTCGGCATCATGGTTGCACAGGGCGTAAAGCGGCTCGCCACG
>JBBQDI010000240.1:0-2852 GCA_038319505.1 Burkholderiales bacterium | reverse complement strand
TGAAGCTGAGGACAAGGGCGTACTCGGCACCCGTATCGAGGTGCAGCCCCGTCAGGGAACGGAATACTATTTCGTGATTCGCAGCGAAGACCCGGACGCGCTGAAGAGTCTGGGTGATATTAAACAGGCTTATCCGAATAGCCGGCAGTCGCGCGTGGCCTGCCCGTCGTAAACCTAAAAATTGAAGTTGACCATGCATGGATACATGGCGTGCCACATGAATGCGGGCTTGTTAGTTATCGATCCGGGTTCGGCATCAGGGTGAGTTCTGCTGCCGCTACCAGGACCCGCCACGCAACACGAAGTGAAGCGCGATGCCGCCAAATACCGCCGCCCCGAACCAGGTGTTGTGCAGGAAGGCACGAAAGCATTGCTGCGGATCGCGTTGCCTGATCAAGGTCATGTGATACAGCGCAATCGCCGCTGCAACGCCCAGTCCGGCATAAAATGCCGCTCCCAGTTCCCGCTGCAGTCCGACCCAGCCGAGTAGACCAAGGGTGACGCCGTAACACACCGCAATGGCAACCAGGTCAAAACGGCCGAACGTGATCGCCGAGGTCTTGATGCCGATCTTGAGATCGTCAGCGCGGTCGACCATGGCGTATTGCGTATCGTAGGCAATCGCCCAGAAGATGTTGGCCGCCAGCAGGATCCAGGCTTCCATTGGCACCTCACCCCACAGCGCGGCATAACTCATCGGAATGCCAAAGCCGAACGCGATGCCCAGATAGGCCTGTGGAATCGCAAAAAAACGTTTGGTGAACGGGTAGCTTGCGGCCAGAAACAGGGCGATCACAGACAGGTCCAGTACCAGCTTATTCAGCGGCAGGATGAGTAGAAACGCCAACAGTGACAAGCCCGCCGCCAGCAGCAGGGCTTCTTTTGAAGACACCTTACCGGCCGCCAGTGGCCGTTCGCGCGTACGCGCAACAAGCGGATCGATTTTGCGGTCAGCATAGTCGTTGATGACGCAGCCGGCTGAGCGCATCAGTACCACGCCCATCACGAAAATCCACAGTATCAGCCAGTCTGGATCGCCGTTACTGGCAAGCCACTGTCCCCATAGTGTGGGCCACAGCAACAGCAGCATGCCGATGGGCTTGTCCAGCCGCATCAGTTTTTCATATTGAGACAGGCGTTCGGTCAGCGTCATAGGGTGTCGATTGCGGGTAGGAAAACTTCTGTGACCAACAGCGGGTGCTGGTTGAGGCAAAACACCGAGCGGCGGGCCCACAGTTTGTTGACGGTCAGGACCTGGTGCCGGGCAATGGTGCGAAACAAGGGATGCTCGCGATGCAGGTGCCGAAAGGCCAGTGGCCGGCGGTGAATGCGATGGTTGCTGAACAGGGCCTCGCCAAGCGGACGGCTGCCCAGCCGGCTGATGCTGTTCCAGCCGCCGCGCAGGCTGGGATAGGGCAGTACGCTGTGGGCAAACACCACAGGCAGGCTATTACACACCAGCAGGACTTCACGTACATAAACACGGGTGCCTGCTGCCACCCCCAGCAGCGCGTATTCGTCCGCATTGGGACAGGCGAGACCGGTGGCCAGCGGCACCACACGAAACGTTTCGCAACGCGACTTCAGGCGTTGGGTCAGTGAGCCGTTGTCACTAAGCCAGGCGCGCAGCGACCACGGATGGGAATGCGGATGAGCAAGCCAGCTTGATTCGGTGCGAGACAATGAATGAATCCATCATGCGGGAAGTCCGCATTATGCCAAGCCTGATCCCGTTTCGGACATGGGTGGACCTTGAAATCGTCAACTCGTCGAGTATGCGTGAAATACGGGGGGGCTAATTCGTCGGTGCCTCCTGTGCAGTGCTAGCATGTGATCCGTATTTCATTACATCGATTTAGAGGAAACCGATGCGATTGCCTGCTTTGCCCTATCGCGGTGGCGTTGTTCTGCTGGTGGCCTGCGTCCAACTTGGCGGGTGCTCAACTGGCCAACTGATCGCGCGTGGCGCCTCTCCGCTGATTGATAACGGTCTGATTGCGATGAATCGTGAGACCGATCTTGAGATTGCGCGTGTGAGTATTCCAGCCAACCTCAAGATGATCGAAGCGCTCCTGCTCGCGGATCCAGGCAACGCCGCCTATGAACTACAAGCGGCGATGGGTTTTTATGGGTATGCAATGGGCTTCGTCGACGACGACGACCCTGATCGCGCAACCGCTTTGTATCGCCGCGCATTTGATCACGCGAGTGTGGCGCTCGCGGCTCAAGGGATGTCGGCGGAACTGTTGGCCGGGGACACCGCTCAGTTTGATACCGCGCTTACGAAGCTGAATGCCCGTGCAGTCCCCGCCTTGTTCTGGACAGCATCATCCTGGGGCAAGTGGATCGAGCATCAACTTGACGAACCCGCACGACTGGCTGAATTGCCACGTGTCGAGGCGCTGATGCGGCGTGTATTGGCGCTCGATGAAACCTATTACCATGGCGGCACGCATCTTTTCTTTGGCGCGTATTACGGTGGTCGGGCGCCCATGTTCGGTGGCGATTTCACCCGTGCGGCTCAGCATTTCGATCAAGCTGCCCGGATCAGCCAGAACCACTTGTTGCTGGTCGATGTTTACCGGGCACAATATCTATTCAGACAGATGGCTGATCGCGCCGCATTTCACGCGGCATTGACCCGGGTGATTGACGCACCCGCCAGTACCGACCCTGATTTGAATCTCGCGAATGCAATTGCCAAACAGAAAGCAGGCAAGCTGCTCGCCCAGGAGGACATGCTATTTTGAACGCCGTATTTAAATTGTTGCTTGCAGCCCTGTTGCTGGGGACGGGCGTTGCCCGTGCCGCAGATACGTATGTGCTTAAATTTGCCACCCTTGCCCCGCAGG
>JBBQDI010000239.1:0-2867 GCA_038319505.1 Burkholderiales bacterium | reverse complement strand
TGCCGACCAGTGCCCATAGCGGATGTCGGAAATTTGTGCCCGTCGCCCTGCGCGTCCCAGGCCTTCGAGCAGCGCGTCATTGGCCACATAGATGTCCCACTCGAGACCATCGGTCGTCACCGCCTCGGCCGACTGGTAACGAATAATATGCACCACCCCACGATACGGGTTGAGTAGGCGTTGTGCGTAGCATTCGATCTGCATGAGGCCAAACTTTACACCTGTTGGGACGTCTGTATCCAGTGATGGGGCAGGGAAAATGGGCCGCAAATGATGCGAGGCTCCGGGCAGACGACCCACGCGCGTCCGCCCTCAGAAAACCCTCAGCAGGATGCTTAAAAAAAACCGGGGTGCGGGCTTCAGTTCCAGGCATGAATGTCGATTGCTTATCTGACGTCTAACCGTTTGTCATGGAGGAATGCAGCATGCTGGATCGACTTGTGGGAATGTGGTCGGGCAATCGGGCGCGCCCGGGCACGCCGATTCGAGGTGCGGCGCCGGCCAAGGCGGACGCCGTGTCCAAGCTGGCAGCGCAGCCGGCTGCGGCAGTCAAATCGACTTCGGTCATGCGACGCGAGGCCATGCTGGGCCGTGAAAAGCGGGTGGCGGCTTACACCTTCATGCTGCGTCGTGCGTCCGATGACACACGTGACTCAAGCCTGCCGGACGTGCGGCGACTCTATGATCAAACGCTGCTCGACAATCTTCTTAACATGGACATTGCGCGCCTGTTGAAACAGCGCCTGGCCTTTGTACCTATTGCCGTTTCCACGCTGGATCACCCGCTCATCCAGACCTGGCCTGCCACCGGGACGGTGTGGGTATTGGATAACAATGCGCAGACCCAACCTGATGACGCGTTGCTTGCCCGGCTGGTTGAGCTCAAGGCATCCGGGTCACGTTTTGCCCTGTACGCCGATGGCATGACCCGCCCCGATCAGCAACGTTTGCTGCAGATCGCTGATTATGTGTTGCTTGACGTCAGCAGTGAAGACATGTCGGGCATCACCGCGCAAATGGCAGCCATCTCCAGAGTGGCATCGGACATTCGTTTTGTGGCGACCGGCGTGCAGACGCTGGAAGGCTTCCACATGTGCCACAAGTTGCAGTTTGTCTTGTTCATGGGGCCTTTTATCACGCGTCGCGAAGACCTCGGCAGCCCGGTCATGGGCCCGGCGCGCATCAAGGTGCTGGATTTGATGAACCGGGTGCGCACCGGCGCTGAGCAGCCAGAACTGGCTGCACAATTCCGCCACGATCCGGCGCTGTCGATACGACTGCTGCGCTATATCAATTCACCGGGCATGGGGCTGTTAAACAAAATTGGCGGCATTGAGCAGGCGCTGATGGTGATGGGGCAGGACAAACTTTATCGTTGGCTGACGTTGATCCTGTTTACCGGTGGCCAGGCCCAGGAGCTCGATCATGCCGTGCTGGAAAATGCCCTGGCGCGTGGCCGGATGGCCGAGCTGCTGGCCGGGCGCGCGCTGTTTGCCAAGGCGCGCGATGAAATTTTCGTGGCCGGGCTGTTTTCATTGCTTGATGTGGTGATGCACATGCCAATTGAACAGGCGCTCAAGCAAATCGGCCTGCCTGCCGAAATTACCGAAGCCATCATTTCGCAGCGCGGACCGTATGCACCCTATCTTTCACTGGCGATCGCTTGCGAGCAGGACGATCACAGCAGCATCGAAGAACTGGCCGGTCAGATCGGGCGCGAGGTGGCAGACATCAACAGCGTGCACATGGACGCACTTTTGTGGGCGCAACAACAGGCCGACCTATGATGGGTGCATGAAAACGGATTCTGGCCGCAGCACTGCCTGGCGGGTTTACATGCTGCGCTGCGCCGACGGCTCGCTGTATACCGGCATTACTGTTGACGTTGACCGCCGCGTAGCCGAACACAACGGCGACGGCGGATTGGGCGCGCGCTACACCCGCAGTCGGCGCCCGGTGGAGTTGGCTTATGTTGAAGTTGCCGCCAACCGAGCCGAGGCTGCGCGGCGTGAAGCTGCGATCAAGCGTCTGGATCGCGTGCACAAGCTGGCGCTGATTTCGCCAGCAGAATAGGCCACCACTTTATTCCCCGTTTAAGCCATTGATACGTGCCTGCAACTGGGGCATGGCATCCTTGACGGCACGCCGGCCGGCGTCGAAAGCGGTGCTGGCACGGTGAAACTCCATCAATCCCAGATCAGCAAGCAGCGGAGTGATCATCACGTCTGCCGGTTCGCCTGCCAGCCGGCTGCGCGTGATCAGCACCTGCATGATGTTGATGCTGCTGGCCAATACGTCGAGCATGGCGGGGGTCTTGGGCCCATGGCCAGGGTTGATGCCGAGTTGCGCCATGCTGGCCTGGATGCGCGCCATCACGCTGTCTGCCAGGGTGTCGGCTTCGGACGTGGTTTGATTGCGCGGGGTGTTGTCGGGCCTGGGTTTGAGGTGGCGGCCCAGCAGGTCGGCGTTCAGGTCTACCGCAATCACCAGGTCTGCCCCCATCGCCCGACACAGGGATACCGGAACCGGATTCACCAGTCCCCCATCGACCAGCCAGCTGCCGTCGCGTTGCACCGGGGTGAACAGGCCGGGCAAGGCGATCGAGGCGCGTACCGCGTCGGTTACCCGCCCCTCGCGCAGCCACACTTCACGCCCGCGTCGCAGATCGGTGGCGACCGCGCCGAACGGACGCGCCAGATCACTGATGTCGCGGTCGACAAAATGACTGCGGAAAAACGCCATTAATTTATCGCCCTTGATCAGGCCGCTGCCCAGCGAAAAATCCAGGAAGCTCACCACGGTCTGCAGATGCAGGCTGCTCACCCAGGATTCCAGCCGGTCGAACTCACCCCCCACGTAGGCCGCGC
>JBBQDI010000238.1:0-2876 GCA_038319505.1 Burkholderiales bacterium | reverse complement strand
GTGTTTGTCACTGGTGGGGTGGTTTCTTCCCTCGGGAAAGGGATCGCCTCCGCCTCACTCGCTGCGCTGCTTGAATCGCGCGGCATCCGTGTCACCCTGTTAAAGCTCGATCCGTACATCAACGTCGATCCCGGCACCATGAGTCCGTTTCAACACGGCGAGGTGTTCGTGACCGACGATGGCGCGGAAACCGACCTCGACCTCGGCCATTACGAGCGCTTTTCCAGCGCGCGGATGGCTAAGCGCAACAACTTCACCACCGGCCAGATCTACAAGTCGGTGATCGACAAGGAGCGCCGCGGCGATTACCTTGGCGGCACGGTGCAGGTCATCCCGCACATTACCGATGAGATCAAACGCTCGATCCGTGCGGGCGCCGAAGGCGCTGACGTGGCGCTGGTGGAAATCGGTGGCACCGTGGGCGACATCGAATCGCTGCCATTTCTGGAGGCCATCCGTCAGATGGGTTTCGAGGATGGCCCGGAAAACACCTGTTTCATTCATTTAACGCTGTTGCCTTACATTGCGACAGCCGGCGAACTCAAAACCAAGCCGACCCAGCACTCGGTCAAGGAATTGCGCGAAATCGGTATCCAGCCGGATATTCTGCTGTGTCGCGCTGACCGCGAAATTCCGTTGGACGAGCGGCGCAAGATCGCGTTGTTCACCAATGTGCGTCCTGAAGCCGTGATCGAGATGCAGGATGCCACCTCGATCTACAAAATCCCGGCCATGCTGCACGATCAGATGCTGGACGAGATCGTCTGTCACAAGCTGAAAATTCTTGCGCGCGCAGCCAATCTGACGGTTTGGAAAAATCTGGTGCATGCACTGGAAAACCCCAAGCACGAAGTCAATATTGCCTTTGTCGGTAAATATGTCGATCTCACTGAATCCTACAAATCGCTGACCGAAGCGATGATTCATGCCGGCATGCATACCGAGAGCCGGGTCAAGGTTCAGTACATCGATTCCGAGCAGATTGAAAAATCCGGCCCCGAATGCCTGAAGAACATGGACGCCATTCTGGTGCCCGGGGGCTTCGGCAAACGTGGGGTCGAAGGCAAGATCGCGGCCATCCGTTATGCACGTGAACACAAGGTACCGTATCTGGGCATCTGTCTCGGCATGCAGCTCGCCGTGGTCGAATACGCGCGTGATGTGGCGGGCATGACGGATGCGCATTCCACCGAGTTCGAACCTGCAACCACGCATCCGGTGATCGGCCTGATAACCGAATGGCTGGATCGTGATGGCCAGATCGAAAAGCGCAGCCAGTTGTCCGATCTGGGTGGCACCATGCGCCTCGGTGGTCAGCCGTGCGAACTCAAGGACGGCACCCTGGCACGCGAGACCTATGGCGTGGCCAGTATTGTTGAGCGTCATCGCCATCGGTATGAAGTCAACAATACCCTGCTGGCTGATCTTGAAGCGAAGGGCCTGGTGGTGGCCGGCCGCGCGCCAGGCACCGACCTGTGCGAAATGGTGGAATTGCCGAAATCGGTGCATCCCTGGTTTGTGGGTTGTCAGTTTCACCCCGAATTCACCAGCAACCCGCGCAACGGCCATCCGCTCTTCAATGCATTCGTGAATGCGGCCCTGGCATATCAACAAAAGGGGCACGCATGAAACTCTGTCATTTTGAAGCGGGCCTCGACCACCCTCTGTTCCTGATTGCCGGACCCTGTGTGATCGAATCCGAGCAGCTGGCGATGGACACCGCCGGGCAGTTGAAGGAAATGTGCGCGGCGCTGGCGATCCCGTTCATCTACAAATCTTCATTCGACAAGGCCAACCGCTCGTCGACCCAGTCCTTCCGCGGGCCGGGGATTGAAGAAGGCTTGCGCATCCTGTCCGAAGTGAAGGCCAAGATCGGCGTGCCTATGTTGACCGATGTGCACGAAGACACCCCGCTGAACGAAGTGGCGGCGGTGGTGGACGTGCTGCAAACGCCGGCCTTCCTGTGCCGCCAGACCAATTTCATCCAGAATGTTGCGCGCGCAGGCCGCCCGGTCAACATCAAGAAGGGCCAGTTTCTGGCGCCGTGGGACATGCAGAACGTGGTCGACAAGGCACGTGCGGTGGGCAACGATCAGATCATGGTGTGCGAGCGCGGTGTCAGCTTCGGTTACAACACGCTGGTGTCCGACATGCGTGCGCTGGCGATCATGCGCGACACCGGTAGCCCGGTGGTGTTCGATGCCACCCACTCAGTGCAGCAGCCGGGCGGGCAGGGCACTACCAGTGGCGGCCAGCGCGAATTCGTGCCGGTACTGGCGCGTGCGGCGGTAGCCTGCGGTGTCGCGGGTGTGTTCGCCGAGACACATCCGAATCCGGCGGTGGCCCTGTCCGATGGCCCCAACGCGTGGCCGCTCGGGATGATGAAAGAATTGCTGGAAACGCTGAAGGAAATCGACGCACTGGTGAAACAGCGCGGTTTCATCGAAAACAAACTTGTTAAAAACTGAATGCTGCGATTACGGCATTCGAACTGATCAGGAAAGAATAAATTGAGCGCAATTATTGATGTCATCGCCCGGGAAATACTGGACTCCCGTGGCAATCCCACTGTTGAAGCCGACGTATTGCTTGAATCCGGTGTGCTGGGTCGCGCCGCGGTGCCGTCAGGTGCATCCACCGGCAGCCGCGAAGCAATTGAACTGCGTGACGGCGACAAGTCGCGCTACCTGGGCAAAGGTGTATTGAAAGCAGTCGAGCACGTCAACACTGAAATCTGCGAAGCGATTATTGGTCTGGATGTTGAAGACCAGGCGTTCATCGACCGGACCATGATCGAGCTTGACGGCACCGAGAACAAATCACGCCTGGGGGCCAATGCGATGCTGGCTGTTTCCATGGCCTGTGCACGCGCGGCC
>JBBQDI010000237.1:0-2912 GCA_038319505.1 Burkholderiales bacterium | reverse complement strand
ATGATGATCAGCTCGATTTGAACGGCTGGGTGACGCTGACCAACCAGAGTGGTGCAGCCTATCCCAACGCCAGTCTGCAATTGGTGGCGGGCGATCTCAACCGGGTGCGCGATGCACAGCCGATGCCGCGCGCGACGATGGCGATGGCGGCCAAGGGGGCCGACGCCGCCGAAATGCAGCAGGAATCGCTATTCGAATATCACCTCTATACCTTGCAGCGTCCCACCACATTGGCGGAGAACCAGACCAAGCAGGTGGCGTTGATGTCGGCGACCCGCGTGCCAGTCAGCAAGGAATATTTGCTGGAAGGTGCGAATTACTACTACTCAGGGCAATACGGCGAACTGGGACAGAAGATGAAAGTCGGCGTGTTCGTTCAGTTCGATAACAAAGGCGAAGGGCTGGGCATTCCCCTGCCCAAGGGCATTATTCGCATGTACAAGAAGGACAGCCAGGGCAACGCACAATTTGTTGGCGAGGACCGCATCGACCACACGCCCAAGAATGAAACCGTGCGCCTCAAGCTGGGCGATGTCTTTGACGTGACCGCGGACAAGAAGCAGACCACTTTCCAGAAGCTGGCGGGAACGGGCCGTTACAACTATGTGTTCGAGTCGGCGTATGAAATCGTGCTGAAAAATGCCAAGCCGGAAGCGGTGTCAGTCACTGTGCGCGAGCCGATGCCGGGCGACTGGACGATGGTGACCGAATCGCAGCCGCACACCAAGGCCGCGTCCGGCACCGCCGAATGGCAGGTGAAGGTGCCTGCCGAGGGTCAGACGACACTGAGCTACCGCGTGCGCGTCAGGTATTGACCCCGCGCCGTCGGCGAATATCGGCAATCAGGGCGAGCGTCGAGGCGTCGTGCTCGCCTGTCTCACCCGTGGGACTCAGCGCGGCGCGAATAGGCGGCGCCAGTTGTTTGCCAAGTTCCACCCCCCACTGGTCAAAGCTGTTGATCTGCCAGATCACGCCTTGCACGAACACCTTGTGCTCATACAGCGCGAGCAACATGCCCAACGTGTGCGGATCGAGCTGCTGGTAAAGCAGAGTGTTGCTGGGACGGTTGCCGGGGAAGACCTTGTGCGGCGCCAGGGCGCGTGCCTCAGCACGACGCATGCCCTGGGCGATCAGTTCGGCCTCGGCCACCTTGCGTGATTTGCCTTTGAGCAACGCCTCGGTCTGCGCCAGACAGTTGGCCAGCAGCCATTCGTGCTGATCGGCCAGGGGCGTGGTGTTAACGGCGGCCACCAGAAAATCGGCCGGAATCAGTCGCGTTCCCTGGTGCACCAGTTCAAAAAAGGCATGCTGGCCGTTGGTGCCCGGTGCACCCCATACGATGAGCCCGGTGTCGTAGTTGACCTTGCGGTTGGCGCGATTGACGTTCTTGCCGTTCGATTCCATGTCGAGTTGCTGCAGGAACGGCACCAGCAGGTGCAAACGCTGATCATAAGGGAACAGGCCGTACGTCTCGGTGCCCCAGAAGTTGGCGTACCAGATGCCCAACATGCCGAGGATGACCGGCATGTTGGCCTCAAGTGGTGCTTCTCTGAAATGGACATCCATTTCGTGGGCGCCTGCCAGCAACGCCTGGAAATGGGGCCAGCCGATTTGCAGCGCGATCGACAGACCAATCGCCGACCACAGAGAATAGCGACCGCCGACCCAGTCCCAGAAGATGAACATGTTGTCTGGATCAATGCCGAAAGCCGCGACCGCCTGGGTGTTGGTCGACAACGCCACAAAATGCCGTGCAACCGCAGTGGGTGCATGCAGCGCGTCCAGCAGCCAGGATTTGGCCGAATGGGCGTTGGCCAGGGTTTCCAGCGTGGTGAAGGTTTTCGAGGCGATGATAAACAGCGTGGTCTCGGGATCAAGGTAGACCAGTGTGCTGGACAGATGCGCCGGATCGAGGTTGGAGACAAAATGCACCCGCACGCTATCCACCGCGTAATGGTCGAGTGCCGCGCATGCCATCGCCGGGCCCAGGTCTGACCCGCCGATGCCAATGTTCACCACGTTCCGGATCGGCTTGCCGGTATGGCCCCGCCAGTGTCCGCTGTGGATGGACTCGACAAAGCGCCGCATGCGTTCGAGTACCGCAGCCACTTCGCGCTCCACATCCACGCCGTCCACTTCAAGCGGCGGGCGCAGGGGTGCGCGCAGCGCGGTATGCAGCACCGCACGTTGCTCGGTGAAGTTGATGTGTTCACCACCAAACATGGCATCGCGTCGGTTTTCCAGATCGGATTCACGTGCGAGCTGCATCAGGTGGTGCATCGTGTCGGACGTGACACGATTCTTCGAATAGTCGAGCATCAGGTCGCCGCAGCGCAGCGAGAGATGCTCATGGCGATGTGCGTCCTCGTGGAATGCAGTGCGCATATCAAACGCACGCATGGCCTTGAAGTGCTGTTGCAGCGTTTTCCAGGCAGGCAGCTTTTTGAGTGGTGTCATGATTGTCCAATCGTAGAGACAGGCTTCGAAGGTATCATAGGCATGCTGGATCGATCCGTCAGGTTTGGGCTCAGCGTTTCTTTGATGAAGATGGATGAGACAGGATGACAACCGTTACACAAAACAAGCTCGTATACATTACTTATTCCATCCTTGACGTGCGCGGGATGGTCGTCGAGCAGTACGACATTCCGGTGGGTTACGTTCATGGCGCCAACAGCGGGATTCTGCCGGCCATCGAATCGGCGGTTGCAGGCCGCAAAGTGGGTGACAGGATTGAGATCAAGCTGGCGCCTGAAGATGGCTATGGCCTGCGTGACGAGAGCCTGGTGTTCACGGACGACATCGAAAACGTGCCACCGCAATTCAGGCGCGTTGGGGCTGAAGTCATGTTCGAGAATGCGACGGGCGAGACCAAGGTTTTTTATGTGACGGCCATCGACGACGGCAAGCTC
>JBBQDI010000236.1:0-2922 GCA_038319505.1 Burkholderiales bacterium | reverse complement strand
CTGTTCGACCGCAGTCTGAAGCGGGTGACCCCTACACCGATTGGCCGCGAAATTTTGCAGGCAGCGCGTAACATCGTTGAAGAGTCCGAGCGGATCAAAGCGTTGGCCACGCACGCACAGGACCCGATGGCACGCACGCTCCATCTCGGTGTCATCCCCACCTTGGGGCCGTATTACCTGCCGCACGCGCTGACACTCACCCACAAAAAACATCCCGGACTGCGTCTGTTGCTGCGCGAGGAAATGACACCGCAAATCCTGGCGCATCTGGCTGACGGCAAGCTCGATGCCGGCTTGCTTGCATTGCCCGTCACCGACGACAGCCTGCGCATCGAGCCGCTTTTTTATGAGCCGTTCCTGGCCGCGTTGCCGGCCGGGCATGCGCTCGCCAAGCGTGACGTGCTGAAGGTGTCCGACATCATGCAAGAAAAGCTGCTGCTGCTCGATGAAGGCCACTGCCTGCGCGATCAGGCGCTCGATGTGTGCGGCACCGGGTCGCGCGGCCGTGAGGAGGTGCGCGCCACCAGCCTGGAAACCTTGCGTCAGATGGTGGGCATGGGATTGGGGCTGACCTTGATGCCGGCGCTGGCAGTGGATGCTGGACCGCGCATCAGTAAAAAATCAGTTGAAATCCGGCCGTTCAAACGTCCGGCGCCAGGACGTATTATTGGCCTGGTGTGGCGCAAGCGTGCGCCGTTTCCCGAAACCTTTGAACGTCTGGCACACACACTGAAAAGTGCGCTGCCCAGCGAAGTGGAGCCTGTTTAAACATGTCTGATCTTAAAGATCCACGCGTTTTTTTCGCCGCCGAGCGCACGCTCATGGCGTGGACCCGTACCGGCCTGACGCTGATGGCCTTTGGCTTCATGCTCGAACGCTTTGGCCTGTTTCTGCACATGCTCCGCAAGATTCCGGGCCACATCGGGCGGGATCTTTCATTCTGGATCGGCATTGCCTTTATTTCACTGGCCATCGTGACCATCAGCTTTTCCATTGTGCAGTTTCGACGCGTCATGAAAACCATGCGGCCGGTCGAGATCCCCGAAAGCTACAGTATCTGGGCAGGCGTCGCGATGAACGCGGCAGTGGTGGCGCTGGGGGTTGCGCTGGTGGCGTATCTGTTTTCCGAATTTTAGGCGGCCCATTTTCTTCAGGCTACGGCTACGCTTTTCACCTGCGCCACCACGTCCATTCCCGGCTTCAGGTTCAGCGCATGCGCCGACTTGCGGGTGATGCGCGACAGCAGCACGGTGTCTTCCAGCGCTAATCTCACCAGCACATGCCCCGGGGCATCATCGGCGAGTTCGATGATGCGTGCGGGCAACAAATTCAGGATGCTGGTCTGGCTGGGCTGAGTGAGCGTCAGGCTGACATCACGCGCAGCAATGCGCACCCGCAGCGGGTCGCCGGGCGCGGCGTGCAGGCCGGGCAGTTCGAAAGCGATGTTTTGATGGGCAACCCGGGTGAGCTGGAATGCCGGGTCGTGTGACACCACGGTCGTGTCGACAACCGTGCTGGCCGTGTCGCGGTGCGCCAGCGGCAAATCGAGCCGGGTCAGCCCTTCAACGAGGGGCCCTTGGTAGTTGATCTTTCCGGCCTCGATCAACAGCAGGAAATCGGCCAGTCGCGCCACTTCGTCCAGCGCATGGCTGACATAAATAATCGGCAGTTCGAGTTGTCGATGCAGGCGTTCGAGATACGGCAGGATCTCGGCACGACTGGTCGAATCCAGCGCCGCCAGCGGCTCATCCATCAGCAATAGACGCGGACTCGCCAGCAGCGCGCGCCCTATGGCCACGCGTTGACGCTGCCCGCCGGACAACTGGTGCGGCGCCTGCGGCAGCAGTGCGGCGAGCCCCAGCCAGTCAACCACGTCATCAAAGTTGATGCGTCGCTCGACGGCAGGTACCCGCTTCCAGCCATACTCCAGGTTGCCACGCACGCTCAGGTGCGGAAACAGGCTGGCCTCCTGAAACACATAGCCGAGTGCGCGGCGGTGGGTGGGAACAAAGGTGCGTTCGTCCTGCCAGACTTCGCCGTTTACGATCAGCGAACCCGGTGCGCGCGCAAGACCGGCAATCAGCCGCAACAGCGTTGTCTTGCCCGATCCCGATGCGCCAAATAAAGCCGACACGCCGCGTGACGGCAGGCTGAATTCGGTATCGAGTTCGAAGCGGCCAAGCGTGGATCGAAAGCGCGCAGCTATCGTGCTCACGCGGACACCCGCTGCCACTGGCCACTGTGGCGTCCCAGCATCAATAGCACCGCAAATGAAAACAGCACCAGCCCGGCCGACAGGATGTGCGCCTGGGTGTATTCGAGCGCTTCGACGTGATCGTAAATCGCCACCGACAACACCCGCGTCTCGCCCGGAATGTTGCCGCCCAGCATCAGCACCACGCCGAACTCGCCCACCGTGTGTGCAAACGCCAGCACCGCGGCGGTGATGAATCCGGGTCGCGAAAGCGGGACGGCGACGCTCCAGAAACGATCCCACAGTGACGCGCGCAAGGTCGCCGCCACTTCAAGCGGGCGCGCACCGATGGCGGCAAATGCATTGGCAATCGGCTGCACCGCAAACGGCAGTGAAAACACCACCGACCCCACCACCAGCCCGCTAAACGTGAAGGGCAGGGTGGCCATGCCGAGGTGCTGCATCCATTGACCGATCAAACCGCGGGGGCCGAGCAGCACCAGCAGATAAAACCCCAGCACCGTCGGTGGCAGCACCAGTGGCAGTGACACCAACGCGGTGACCGCCGCACGCCAGCGCGTGTGGGTGTGGGTAAGCCACCAGGCCAGCGGCGTGGCAATCAGCAGCAGCAGCAGCGTGGTGACGGCGGCGAGTTGCAGCGTGAGCGTGATCGCCGAGATGTCGGACGCGGATAAAGTCATGGGCTAGCGTTCGTAGCCAAAGCTGCG
>JBBQDI010000235.1:0-2950 GCA_038319505.1 Burkholderiales bacterium | reverse complement strand
ACGATCTCGCCAGCAAGGTGCTGGCCCTGCTGCAGGACGAGCAGAGCTGGGACAGCATGAAGCAAAATGGACGGCAGTTCGTGGAAACCGAACGCAACTGGGCCGCAAGCGTGGGTCGTTATCGCGGCGTCTACGGCGGGCTGATGAAGCCGTCGGGGGAGGCCGTCGTTGACTGAGCTGGTCGTTTTTAGCTCGCTCTTCCCGAGCGCAGTTCGGCCAGGCGCGGGCCTGTTTATTCGCGAGCGCATGTTTCGTGTCGCGCAGCACCGGCCCCTGGTCGTGGTGTCCCCGCAACCCTGGTTTCCAGGGCAATCACTGGTTCGCTGGTTGCGTCCCGGGTATCGTCCGCAAGCGCCTGCGCTTGAAATCCAGCAGGGTATCCGTGTATATCACCCACGTTTCCTGTCGGTGCCCGGCCTGTTGCGTCAGCTCGATGGTTGGTCGATGGCGCTGGCGAGTTTCTGGCTGTTGCGGCGCTTGAAGCGGCAGGGCGCGCGCCTCATTGACGCCCATTTTACCTATCCCGACGGTGAGGCCGCGACCTGGCTGGGGCGTTGGCTGGGCTTGCCAGTGACGATTACCCTGCGTGGCACCGAAGTGCCGCACAGCAAAAATCCCGCATTGCGTCCGCGTCTGGCGCAAACACTCAAGGCGGCTGCGCACGTTTTTTCGGTTTCTGATTCCCTGCGCCGACTGGCAGTTGAACTCGGCACGCCCCAAGAAAAAACCGAAGTCGTCGGCAACGGCATCGATACAGAACGCTTCCATCCCGTTGGCCGCAAGGCCGCCCGAAGCCTGTATGGCATACCGGACAATGCGCAAGTCATGATATCGGTGGGTGCGCTGGTCGAACGCAAGGGCATGCACCGCGTGATCGACTGCCTGCCGGCGCTGATCAAGCATCACCCGAACCTGCATTACCTCATTGTCGGTGGCGGCAGTCCGGAAGGCGACAACCGCATTGAGTTAAGCGCCCAGGTGGCGCGGCTTGGCTTGGTCGGACAGGTGCATTTTCTCGGTGCATTGCCGCCAGACGATCTCAAGTGGCCGCTGTCGGCATCCGATGTGTTCGTGCTCGCTACCCGCAACGAAGGCTGGGCGAATGTATTTCTGGAAGCCATGGCTTGCGGCCTGCCGGTGATTACAACCGACGTTGGAGGCAATGCCGAAGTGGTCTGCCGCGATGAGCTCGGCAGTATCGTCCCATATGGCGATGCGACCGCCTTGCAGCAGGCACTGGATGCCGCACTCAACAAGGAATGGGATCGTGCCGCGATACTTGAATACGCCCGCGCCAACCAGTGGGACAAGCGCGTGGCGCAGTTGCTGTGCGCCTACGATCGCATTATCAATGGTGCTGCAGCGCAACCGGAGCTTGCCGTCAAATGAGCGTACCAGCCTGGTTTGCTCGCAGCGTTTTTCGCGCGCAGGAAGCGGCGATGCATCGCCCGACCTTTGCGATTCTCGCCGAACTCGAGCGCACGCAATGGCTGACGCCAGACGGCATGCGTGACTACCAAACCGGGCGGCTCAATGCGCTGCTGCAGACTGCACTGGCGCACAGTCCCTGGCATGCCGCCCGCTTGCATGCAGCAGGGCTGGCAGAAGGGGTAGCAACGGGCAGTGTGACATTGGCCGATTTGTCACGTCTGCCGACAATGAACAAGCGCGACGCACGGGATAACGTTGAACAACTGGTTTGGCGCGAGGTGCCGGGCGGTGTATTCAAGTACACCACCGGTGGCTCCAGTGGCGAGCCGCTGATTTTCTATTTTGGCCGGTCGCGCCAGGCTGCAGATGCTGCCGGACGCTTGCGTGCGCGCCGCTGGTGGGGCGTGCAGCCTGGCGAACGTGAGGTGTATCTGTGGGGCGCGCCGGTGGAGTTGAACAAAACCGACCGCATCAAGACCCTGCGCGACCGCCTGGTGAATCAGCTATTGCTGAATGCGTTCGAGATGTCGCCCGTCGGGATGGATGGATATCTGGTAGCGATCCAGGACTGGAATCCCAAAGCGATCTATGGCTATGCCAGCAGCCTGGCGCTGCTTGCGGCACATGCCGAGTCGAGCGGCATCAAACTGAAATTGCCGGCCTTGCGCGTGGTGAGTGCCACCGGCGAACCGTTGTTCCCTCATCAGCGCGAACTGATCGAACGGGTGTTCGGCGTGCCGGTGTCGATCGAATACGGCGCGCGCGATGCCGGACTGATGGCGTTGCAATCGCCGGATGGCACCCTGTTGCAGATGAGCGAAACGCACATCATCGAAGTGCTCGACGATGCCGGCAATCCGGTTGAGGAAGGCGAGGCGGTGATCACCAGCCTGGTGTCCGAGGCGCAGCCCTTCATTCGCTATCGCACCGGCGACGTGGTGCGGCGCTCAGAAAAAAATGACCCCGGCGGTCGCAGCCTCGCCGTACTGGATGCCGTAGTCGGCCGGCAAACCGATTTCATCGTCGCCGCGGATGGCCGCATCATGCACGCGTTGGCGGTGATCTATGTGCTGCGCGCGATCCCAGGTGTCAGCCAGTTCAAGCTGATTCAGCACACCGTCAATCGGATGGAAGTGCAAGTGGTGCCGGATACACGCTGGAACGATGCCGCGCTCGAAGCCGTGGTCGAGGGGCTACGCACACGCCTGGGGGATACGCTGAGGGTTGAGCTGAAACTGCTGGAATCGATCGGCCCCGAAGCCTCGGGAAAATTCCGCTATGTTGTCAGCCATGTTCCTTTGCACCATGCGCTTGAGCAGGCGGTTGCATGAACGCCGCCGTCATGACGCCTGCAGCCCGCTTTACCTTATCGTTGCATGGTCGGCGCCTACGCCAATTGCACAAGATGTCCTCGAATATGCTTGAGGCATCGCACCCGCCTGCAAGTAAACACCGCACCCATTTACGCAGCATGCCAGACGCCCTGTTGATGGACAGGGTGGGGATATCTATCCCAGCC
>JBBQDI010000234.1:0-2956 GCA_038319505.1 Burkholderiales bacterium | reverse complement strand
GGCAAATGGGCTGACTGATGCAAAGACGGCGATGGAAATCGCCGTGGTGGGGCCGGACACCAGATGCCACGACGAGCCGAACAAGGCTGCGATGATGGCCGGCATCATGGCCGCGTAAAGGCCGTATTCCGGCGGCAGCCCGGCGATGGTGGCAAAGGCCACGCCCTGGGGCAGCACGATGAGGGCGCCGGTGAGTCCTGCCATCACATCGCTGCGGGCAGTGCCGGCGTTGACAGATGGCCACCAGCGTAAAAAAGGAAATAATCTGTAAACCCAGAGGGGGCAAACGAAAGAAAGTTTGGAGAGGATGTTTTGTAGCATAGTGGCGGCATTTTAATGCATTAGCGCCCTCTTATGAAACTCCTTATATTGCCCGTCTGTCTGGCGTGCGGGGAAGATTCATGCGTTTTGAAGCGGTACACGCTGAGGAACCTGTTGCACAACGTGATTTTCAGGCCATGGAATCCTGGGGTGATGTTTTAGCGGGGCTTGTCGTCCGCTTGCGGTAAATCATGCACCCCCTCGAACGGTACCCGTTCATCGAGCAATGCGCGCGTCTGTGGACGGAAGTGCTGCCAGGCCAGCTCGACCCAGGCCTTGTTTTGGCTGTCGACAAAAATAAACGCATCCGCATCCAGCACTGCCATGTAATGCAGGCTGCGGATCGGTACAAACAGGCAGTTGCCGGCGTGCGCCAGCAAGGGGTGCGCCAGGGTGTAAGTGACTGCTGGCAGAAAAGCTGGCAACCGTACGATTTCCTGTTCGCGATATAAAGCGCTTTTCTATTCCTTGAAAATAGCAGCCCGTTGCATGGGATGGGAAGACTTTTTGCGTGATGCGCGTAGTTCACCCAGCTGAGGCCTCCTGAATGCACAGGCTTGAAAAGTTGTGTGTTCAGGCAAAATGGGTGCGCATTGACTCAATTTGAAAGCACCATGACGCACACACATACTGCCCCTGTGCCGGGCCTGATTTTTGACACCCATCTGGAACACTTCGACCGCGATGTGATCACTGCTTCGCACACGCTCCCTGTTCTGGTCGATTTCTGGGCCGACTGGTGTCCGCCCTGCCGTGCACTGACGCCGGTGCTGGAACGCGTCATCGCCCAACATGCCGGCAAGATTCACATGGCCAAGGTCGAAGTCGACGAAGGCGCCAACATGAAACTCGCCGGGCGTTATGGTCTGCGCGGCTTTCCCACCGTGCTGCTGTTCGTCAAGGGTGAAATCGTCGGGCGCTTTTCCAGCGCCAGGCCTGAGCACTGGGTACATGAGTTCATTGCCGAGCACACTGATATTGAGTAAGCCGCTATGGGTGCTCGACACCAATGTGGTGCTCGACCTGCTGCATTTTGACGATACGCTTGCCCGGCCCTTGCGGCAGGCCCTGACGCAGGGACGCCTGCGTTGCGTGGTGACGGATGCCACGCTGGACGAGTGGCGACGCGTGCTGGCCTACCCTGAGTTTGCACTGGATGCGGCGCAGCAGGCGGCGCTGTTTGCCAGTTATCAGGCATTGTCAGTGAGGGTGGAGACGCAGGGGGTGAAGGCCGTATTGCCGCGTTGCAGCGATCCCGACGACCAGAAGTTCATCGAACTGGCCGCCTCAAGTGCAGCACAGGCGCTGATCAGCAAGGACCGGGCCGTGCTCAAGTTGCGCCGCCGCTGTGCGCCGTTGTTTCAGGTCATGTCTCCGGTCGAAGCGGCGTGTTGGTTGGGCAACGCGCCTGCCTGAACGGCTGCGGGTGGTTGGCTGCGCGCTACGGCTGAAACCTGCGCCGAGCCGCTTCGCTCACCGCGAGCACAGCCGGGTGGCTGAGCTGACGCTCCACGGAAATAACAAAAAAGCGCTCACGGATGTCCTCGGTTCGCCCCAGTTCGACGACGTCGAGCTGCTTGATCACCTCCGGCGCCGTGGTCAGCGGGACCGGGAATACGCCTGCGCCGGCCTGGCCGAATGCGCTCATCAATGCGCTGTCGTCGAATTCGCCGACGATGGTGGACTGGATGTGCTTGCGTTCGAGCCAGCGCAACAGGGGGGCCCGCAATGCGCTGTCTTCACCCGGGATCAACAAGGGTGCGCCATCCAGATTGGCGGGAAAGTCTGGCGCAAGCCTGTGCGCGACCGCACGCGCGGCCACAAATGCGATGCCGCATTCCCCCAGCGGGTGGCTATAGCCCTTGATGTCCATGCTCGAGGGCAGGGGGCGATCAGCCAACACCATGTCGAGTCGGTGGATGGCGAGATCGGCGGTCAGTTGCTCCAGTCGATCCTCCTTGCACACCAGCTTGACCGGATCGGTCAGCGTGAGAGCGGGGGCCAGCAGCTGGTAGGCAATGGCCTTGGGTACGACGTCGGCGATGCCGACGCGGAAGGGGTGAACCCGTGCCGCGAGGCGATTTTGCAGCGCGTCCTCCAACTCGGCGCCGACGTGGAAAATTTCGTCGGCATAGACCAGGGCCGTGCGCCCGGCCTCGGTCAGTTCGAGGCGGCGGCCGCTGCGGCGGAACAATTCCACCCCCAGGCGGGTCTCGAACGTGCTGATCTGACCTGACAGCGTTTGCGGAGTGAGGTGCAGTTTCTCGGCAGCCCGGTTGATTGCACCGGCTTTGGCGACGGCGCGGAAATAATGAAGATGCTTGTAATTGAGCATGGCGTATGTCAGATCGATAAAGTCGAATAATAATAGTATTAAAATCGAATTTTATTGTGTCTGTTCAGTCTGTATTCTGCTGTACATCCGTGAAAAGGGCGCAGCGTCCGCAACACGATTTGGGTATTCAAGGAGAACACCGTGAAGCGTATTGTCTTGTTCCTCGCCACCAACGTGGCCATCTTGCTGGTGCTGTCGATCGCCATGCGGGTTTTTGGCATCGAGCCCTACCTCACCGCAAACGGACTGAATCTGACCTCGCTGCTGTTCATGGCCGCAATCATGGGGTTTGGCGGCTCG
>JBBQDI010000233.1:0-2970 GCA_038319505.1 Burkholderiales bacterium | reverse complement strand
CCCACTCTGGATGCTGTCGCTGGCGCACTTGAAATTGAGGCCAGCTCTCAGTTCGAGCGGCTTGCCGGGCGCCTGTCCCTGCCACCGGTCCCTGCGTCAAACGAATCTCCAGCGTTTTATGGCCGATCCTCCGCTTTCACAAGACGCTTGTTTGATGCGGTAGATGGCTACCCTGAGTGGCTCTATACGGCAGAGGACTCACTTTTCTCTCAACGCGCAAAAGAATTGGGATTCCGGATCGGGTACGCGAAAGACGCCATTCTTGGCTGGCGTCCACGTTCAAGTTTGTTCAAGTTTTCAAAAATGTTTTTCCTGTATGGTCGGGGGCAGGGGCGCATTGGCGCGGCGAACATACGGGGCGCGCTCTGGTGGGTGCGATGGTACGCCCTGCTCGCTGGCGCAAGCCTTTTAACGCCTTTTCTTCCTTGGTCAGGAATGCTTGCGGCAGGAGTGCTGGGGTATCTTCTCCTGCTCATGCATCGCTCAAACGTGCAGCTGTTCAGCACCTGCGTAACGATTCAATCCTGGGTTTTGCTTATGGTGATGCTGCTCGCCAGAAACCTCTCCTCCAATCTTGGCAGCCTGATGGGCGCGTACGAATTCAGATATGTAAAGCCATTTGCTCATGAACTGGCCCGCTACAGCCGTCCTCACACCGGTTAATCCGCATTGAATGACACAACTGGCGAGTTGAAAGTTGACGCGTATAAAATCAGGCCAATTATCTAAATATAGACTTTCATGTTTTTATACTTACGAAGCAGCGTCACCCCGTTCATCATCCTGTTTGAAGGCAGAACAGGCAGCAGCTATCTGGTAACCAGTCTTTCGAAGCATCCCAACGTCCGTGCACGTTGGGAGGAACTGGTTCAACTGAAAGAACTCGGCCACGAAGCCCAGGCCCAATGGACACATCAAGCACTCACCGCGCCTTTGATAAGTAGAATCAGCGCTGTCGGATTCAAGACCAAACTGCGGGACATTGCAGACCCTATACAATTTGCCCAGCTCTTGCGCGAACGGGGTGCGAGAATCATTCATATGCAGCGACGAAATCGGGTTAAGGTTGCAATCTCCGAAATCAACTGTAATGTGCTGCACGCACGCACCGGTATGTACAACGTATACAAGGAAGACGACCGATTACCCCCGATCAGGATTGAAGCTGCCGATTTCACACATACGCTGGCCATGCGGGAGCAACTGGATGGGGACCTGAAGCGCTTTGTTGCCGATTTACATCTGCCCACACTCGATGTTTATTACGAAGACATTTTGCTTGACGAGCCTGGCACACTCAAAAATGTTTATGAATTTATTGGTGTATCCCCTCGCATGACCACGGGGTCCAGTTATAAAAATACAAATGATGACTTGAGGAACGCCCTTCTCAATTTTGAAGAACTCAAGGCTTCCGTATCAGGCACCCCCTATGAGGAGATGTTCGATGAAGTACTCGTCAACAAACCACGCAATTGACCGGCCTTGCCGAATGAATCAATCCGTTAATAGCGGCTACGCCTTGTCACTCAGCTATTGAATCATGGATGGCATTTTTGGCTGGCTAGGCGACCACGGCGCGCATCAGGATTTAATCAGGCACATGGGGCGTGCGGCGAACCTGTCGCCGGAAGGTCTGCTGCACGCGCACAGCAGCCAGTTGCTTGGAGTGGCGGCTTCTTCACGCTTCGGCAAAGCCGACATTCACGTTGAAAACGGGTTGGCCGCCGCACTGACGGGGCGCCCGATCTTCCTGGACGACGAACTGGCATTCATCGCCCACGACCAGAGTCCAGCCATGGCAGTGGCGCACGGTTGGGTCCGATTTGGCGAGAAACTGCCCACCCTGATGCGCGGCAATTTCGCTTTTGCCGTGCTGGAACCCCTCAAGAAAAAAGCCTGCCTGGTGCTTGATCGCGTGGGCGCCGAGCGCCTGTGCTACGCCAAACATGGCGGCCAGCTGGTATTCGGAAGCAGCGTACAAAGCGTGGCTGCGCACCCCACCGTGGGGCGCGTCATCGATCCACAGGCGATCTACGATTACCTGTATTTTCACACCATCCCCGCACCGCGCAGCCTGTATCAGGGTGTGCATAAACTGCTGCCGGGACAGATCGTCACGCTGAAAGACGGCCAGGTCAGCACCGGCTTTTACTGGCAGGCTGATTACACTTTGGCCACCGCCGACTTCGATACGCACCGCGACACCTTCCGCGCGGTACTGGACCAGGCTGTGCGTGAGGCCGACACGCCCACCACCGCAGCGTTTCTCTCCGGCGGCACGGATAGTTCAACCATCGTCGGTGCACTCACTGCTGCGCGCGGCGCTCCAGTCGACACTTTTTCCATTGGCTTTGACGCCGTCGGGTTTGACGAGATGGAATACGCGCGCTGTGCCGCTGATCGTTATGGCAGCCGTTCCAACGAGTATTACCTGAAGCCCGCCGATATCGTGACTGCGATCCCCCTGATCGCACGTAACTACGACGAACCTTTTGGCAACAATTCCGCTGTACCAACCTACTTCTGTGCCAAGGCCGCGCGCGAAGCAGGATTTGAACGCATGCTGGCCGGCGATGGCGGAGATGAAATTTTTGGCGGCAACGCACGTTACGCCAAGCAACGGTTGTTTGAAGCCTACGCCCACTTGCCCGCCTTTCTTAGGCGAGGGGTGATCGAGCCGTTGACGCACCTCCCGGGCCTGTCGAACCACTTCCCGCTCGCCAAACTTAAAAGCTACACCACCCAAGCCAATATTGGCCTGCCGCTGCGGCTGGAATCCTACAATTTCCTGCATCGCACCCCGCTCGACCAGATCCTGGCATCGGATTTCATCCATGCCATCGATCCCTCGACAGCGGACGCCGCGCTCACCGAAGTGTATGCGCGCACCGCATCGGACCACTATCTCAACCGCATGATGCACCTGGACATGAAATTCACCCTGGCCGACAACGACCTGCGCAAGGT
>JBBQDI010000232.1:0-2993 GCA_038319505.1 Burkholderiales bacterium | reverse complement strand
GAAGAAGCCGTTGGCAGCCAGAGCGATCGACGAAAACAACCCGAACACCCGGTAGTAGATAGAAATGAACACTACGACTGCGAAGAAGCCCCAAATGTTGGAGTGGAAGCCTTTGTCGATATTTTCCGCGCCCATGCTGGGGCCGACGGTACGCTCTTCGACAATCTGCATCGGGGCAGCCAGTGCGCCCGCGCGCAACAGCAGGGCAACGTCAGAGGCTTCCTGGGCGGAATCCATGCCGGTAATTTGCACACGCCCACCACCGATTTCCTCACGGATAACCGGCGAGGTGATCGATTCTGCGCGGCCTTTTTCGATCAGCAGAATCGCCATGCGTTTGCCGACGTTTTCGCGCGTTGCGTCCTTGAACAGTCGCGCGCCCGTGCCGTCCAGGTTGATGTGCACGGCGGCCTGGCCGCTGGTGTTGTCAAAACCCGGTGAGGCGTCGGTGATCGAGTCGCCGGTCAGCACCACATCCTTTTTCACCGCGATGTTGCCGCCTTCACGGCTCGCCACGATTTCGTCACCGAATGGCACCTGGCCCTGACCAACCGCAACCGGGTCCGCCTGTTCGTCGACCATGCGAATTTCCAGGGTGGCGGTGCGGCCCAGAATGTCCTTGGCCTTGGCCGTGTCCTGCACCCCGGGCAGTTGCACCACGATACGGCTATCCCCCTGCTGCTGGATGACGGGTTCGGCCACGCCGAGTTCGTTGACGCGATTTCTGAGTGTGGTGATGTTTTGCTGCAGGGAGCGTTCCTTCTCCTTGGTTTCGGCTTCCGGTTTAAGCCGGGCGGTCAGGGTAAACCCTTCGGCCTGATCTTCCGGAATAAACGTCAGGTCGGGAAAGGACGTGCCCAACTTGTTGATCCCGGCATCACGCTGGTCGCGGGTGGCAAAATGCACGGTCACGGCATTGCCTTCGCGGCTAATGCGGCCGTAGCGGATCTTGTCGCCACGCAGTTCGGCGCGGAAATCATTTTGATAGCGGATGGCCGCCTTTTCCAGCGCGGCTTTCATGTCGACTTCGAGCAGGAAGTGCACGCCGCCGCGCAAGTCCAGGCCGAGATACATCGGCATCGCGTTGATGGCCGAAAGCCAAGACGGGGAAGCCGACACCAGGTTCAGCGCCACGGTGTAGCGATCGCCGAGGCTGTTTTGCAACACATCCTTGGCCTTGATCTGCACGTCGGTGCTGGCCAGCCGCACCTTGACACTGTTGCCTGCCATCTCCACGCCGCTGTAGGCCAGATTGGCCGTCTTGAGCGCTGACTCAACCTGCCCCAGCAATACCGTGTCGACCTTTTCAGTGGAGCGAAGCGGCGAGAGCTGCACCGCGGGCACTTCACCAAAAAAGTTGGGTAGGGTGTACAGAAAGCCGATCACCAGCGTGAAGCCGATGAGTACATATTTCCAGAGCGGGAAGCGGTTCATGTTTTGAGGAATGCGGTGAGCGGATAAGGGGTGAACAGCAGCTTGCTGCCGTTCACGTCGGGAACCTCAGAGGCCTTTGATCGTGCCCTTGGGTAGCAGCGTCTGTATCGACTGCTTCTGCACGTGGGTGATGACGCCCTCTGCGATTTCAAGCGCGACAAACTGGTCATTTATTTTGACGACCTTGCCGAGTTGACCGCTGGCGGTGACGACTTCGTCGCCTTTTGCGAGTTCGGCCATCATCTGCTTTTGTTCCTTGGCTCGCTTCATCTGCGGACGGATCAGCATGAACCAGAACAGGATGCCGATGACGATGAGCGGCAGAAATTGTTCAAGACCCGCAGTGGCGGAGGTTGTGGCGGATTGCGCGTGTGCAAGTGAAATCATGGTGTCTGGCCTGGAGTCAAAAACCCGTGGATTTTAGCACGCCAGGCAGCCATCTTCAGGAGCAGGCGCTGGCAGAGAGAAAAGGCCTGATTCTGTCCCGGGTACCGGGGTGGCTCGACAGCAGGCTGGTTTTGCCGGATGCGCCCTTGTCCAGTCGCCCGAGCAGGTCGGCAAAATGCCTGGGCGGGATACAGGCAGTATTCAGCCAGTTGAGCGCATAGGCGTCGGCCTCGCGTTCCATGTCCCTTGAATAGCCGGTTTGCAGCAACAAACTGGGCAGGCCGGCGGCGAGGTCGGTCACGCTGCTGATGTCGCCGGTGACGGCGACCAGAATGGCGCCGGCGCCGATGCTTTGCAGGGCCAGCCGCAGGCTGTGGCGGTGTTCCACATGCCCCAGTTCGTAGGCCACGACGGCGAGCACGTCCTCGTCGTTGTGGGACAACTTGACCAACGCATCGGTCACCACCACCGCGCCGCCGGGCAGCGCCATGGCATTGGCGCCGAACAGCGGACTGTCACGGAACAACAGTTGATAGGACGGACAGGCCTGCTTGCGACATTGCTCAGCCAGCGTGTGGGTGAGCGCCTGTTGGCGTGCGGTGGGCAGCTTGCTGCGCGACAGGCTGATTTTGTCCATCAGTGCCAGAGATTCTTCGCCGATGTGCCGGTCTACCCCGGCTGGCAACGTGTGCGTCGCGAGCAGCGCCACCGCCGGCACGCCCCAGCGCAGCCCCGCAAACATGACCAGTATCGAGACCACCAACGCGGAGAGCGCATAGCCGAGCCGGCTTTCGAGATGGCGCGCCCAGCGTTCAGGACGGTTGGATTGCCTGGTTCTGGCCAGTTCGGCGAGGGCACTGTGATCAGCCGTGTGCAATTCGCGCGCATCGGGGAGATGCACCACGCCTCGCGCCGCGCCCACCGGCGGGGCGACGTCGAGGTGGTCGATTGGAAAAACGAGCGCAATGCCGTCACCGTCTATGCACAACTGCCCGGCATCGAGCGAAGCGGTGACCGCATGTGCGTGCGAAGTGAGTCCGTCGAAATAATCGGCGGAAAAACGTATCACGTCAGACCGAAGCTGAGATCCAGCAGGTCGGCCATTTCGGCACCTGTAGCGGTGCTGCTTTGCTGCTGGCCGGCGGTAAACTGGCCGAGGTCTTGGGGTCCGT
>JBBQDI010000231.1:0-3039 GCA_038319505.1 Burkholderiales bacterium | reverse complement strand
GGCCTGCGCGACCCTGCCTATGCGGCCGCCAAAGGCAATGACTCCGTATTGAAATATGCATCGGCAATGGCCTTGCCGACTTCCGCCAGCATGGCCTCCTGCACGTCGATGAAGTCATGCAGGCCTTTGGGATCCAGACTGGCGACATCCACCTTGGCGATGCTGACCTTGATCTTCTCCACGCAAGGCAGCACGGACTGGTGGCGTGGCAGTTCACGCAATGACGCCTCCACTCGCAGGACGCAGTGGTGGATCGCGCGCGGGAAATGCGGGTCTTGCAGCAGGAACTGCAGGACGGCTTGCCGATGCACGCGCACGCCCATGTGCTGGATGTACATCTGGTAGGCGCTCAGCGACTTGAGCACGCTCATCCACTGGATATGGTCGAAGGGGCGCAGTCCGCCGGCATGGGGCAGGAGGCTGGCGGAACGCACGTCGAGGATGCGCAGGGTCATGTCGGCGCGTTCCAGATTGCGTCCCAGTACCATGAAATCGTAGGGCATGTTGTTGCTCATGGTGCCGGACAACATGCCGGTCAGTTGCTGCACCCCGCGAATCACTTTCATCGCGTACTCATAGCGCCCGCGTTTGGACAGCCCCTGCTGCACATTGTCGTGGGCAAATTGATACAGGTTGTTTAGCTCCTCCCAGACTTCGCGCGGAAGCACGTCGCGCACGGTGCGGGCGTTTTCCCGGGCGAGCGCCAGGGCAGACAGGACCGACACGCTGCTTGCCGCATCGGTGAGCAGAAACCGGATCACGTTGCGTTCGTTGAGCTCCGGGTATTGCTTGGCAAAAAGGGTGTGTCCCCCGGTAATCATCACCAGCGGTTCCCAGCCGGGCGACATGTTCTTGGGCGTGTCCAGCACCAGGTTGGTGTGCACATTGACAATGCGGGCAGTGTTCTCAGCCCGCTCGAGATAGCGGGCGATCCAGTAAACAGAATTGGCTACACGTGACAGCATGATTATTTCTCCTCCGCGTCGACGATCCAGGTGTCCTTGCTGCCACCCCCCTGGGAAGAGTTCACCACCAACGAGCCTTTTTTCAGCGCCACCCGGGTCAGCCCCCCGGTCGTGGTCTGGATGGTTTCACCCGAGAGGATGAACGGCCGCAGGTCCACATGGCGGGGCTCCGCGTTGTGGCCCACCAGTGTAGGCACGGTGGACAGGCTCAGGGTGGGCTGGGCGATGAAATTGCGCGGATTGCGGCGGATCTGGCGCGCCATCTTCTCGCGTTCCTTCAGGGTAGAGTGCGGCCCCACCAGCATGCCGTAGCCGCCCGATTCGTTGGCGGGCTTGACCACCAGCTTGTCCAGGTTGGCCAGCACGTAGCTGCGCTGTTTGGGGTCCATGCACAAATAGGTGGGCACGTTGTCGATGATGGGGTCGGCATCGAGGTAATAGCGGATCATCGCGGGCACAAAGGCATAGACTACCTTGTCGTCGGCCATGCCGGCGCCGGGCGCGTTGGCCAGCGCAACATGGCCCGCCTTCCAGGCGCGCATCAGGCCCGGCACGCCGAGCGTGGAATCGGGGTTGAACGCCTCGGGGTCGAGGAACAGGTCGTCGATGCGGCGATAGATGACATCCACCTGACGCAAGCCTTCAACCGCCCGCATGTAGACCTTGTCGTCGTCCTTCACCACGAGGTCGGACCCCTGTACCAGTTCTGCGCCCATCTGCTGTGCGAGGTAGGCATGCTCGAAGTAGGCCGAGTTGTAAATACCCGGCGTCAGTACCACGATTTCCGGCGCATCACCGGGGCGCGGCGAAAGCGAGGCCAGCATGTCGTAAAGCTGGGACGGGTAGTTGTCGACCGGCTCGATGCTGACCTGTTCGAACAGTTCGGGAAACACCCGCTTCATGACCAGTCGGTTTTCCATCATGTACGACACGCCGGACGGCACCCGCAGGTTGTCTTCCAGCACATACATGGTGCCGTCCTTGTCGCGCACCAGGTCGGAGCCGCAGATATGCGCCCATACCTTGAAGCGGGGCGAAACGCCCTTGCATTGCGGGCGGTAATTGGTCGAGCCTTCCAGCAACTCGGCGGGGAAGACCCCGTCACGAATGATGCGTTGTTCGTTGTAGATGTCGTCGATGAACAGATTCAGCGCCTGCACCCGTTGCTTGAGCCCTGCCTCGATCCGGGTCCATTCCTTCTTCTCGATGATGCGGGGAATGATGTCAAAGGGCCAGGCGCGATCGATGGCGCCGCCATCCTGGTTGTACACGGTGAAGGTGACCCCCATGGCGCGCATGGAAAATTCCGCTGCAGTCCGTCGTTCATCAAGTTCGCTGTCCTTCAGCGAGCGCAGGTATTTGGCCACGTGCGCCGCGGCCGGCCAGGGTTTTCCCCGTGGGCCGATCAACTCATCGCGAAAATTCTTGTTTGAGTACTGCGACCATCGTATTGCCATGCTTTTCTCCTGTATTCCCGATTGCGCTGTTGCGCTTGGTCGGCGGCCCCTGAGGGGCTCGTTTTCACCGGACTCAGCCGGTTTGAGTTGATGCAATCCTGTGTCAAACAACCCTGCGTGATTTCACGACTATCCCGTTGCCATCATGCGTCACTTCAGCGCGGTGACCCACACCCCCACATCGAGGGTGGCACCGGGTGGACCGACGAACGCGCCGGCAATCGGCGGCACGGATTCGGGCAGGCGCGAGACGGCGACGGGCGTGTGATCGGTCCCCACGATTTTACCGATGGTGGGATCGAAGCCCTTCCAGCCGGCGCCGGGCAGGAACACTTCGGCCCAGGCATGGGTCGAGCCGAAATTGGCCGATGAGGGCTCGGCGTGAAGATAGCCGCTGACAAAGCGGGCAGCGAGCCCCAGATGGCGTGCGGCTTCCATGAATAGATTGGCAAAGTCACGGCAGGATCCGCTTCCGCGCGCCAGGGTGTCGGCGGACGTTTGCACGCCGGGTTCTTCACGGACCTGATACACCAGCGTCTGGTTGATGTGGACGCACAGGCGTTCCAGCAGGGTGTAAGTTTGAATGGGTTGGCCCGCCTTCCACAGTTTGGCCACCC
>JBBQDI010000230.1:0-3085 GCA_038319505.1 Burkholderiales bacterium | reverse complement strand
AGCTGCAATCCCAGACGCCAGTTACATGCGCGCCCTAACCGTTAATTTACGGATGCCAACGTCCGTATGGAATTATTATTTAGGGTACCCGTCATGGCCCCCTATCCTGCTGATTCTTAATCGTTTTGGTTTCCCTGCGTCTCTATGATAACCCCCAAGAATACGGACAGGTTGAATGTCCCTTTTGAAGGGCGGGTTCAACCGGTCGACACAACAGAAAGAAACCACAATCAATACTGCACCACCGCCGGATCGAGACTGCGCCACAAATACCAGGTCGCAACGGTGCGCCAGGGGGCGTGACGCTCGCCGTGCTGACGCAGGGCGACAGGGGTGGGACGCTCGCCCTTCAGATAGTGCAGGGCAACGGCTTTTTGCAGGCCAATGTCGTCCATGGGCCAGACGTCGGGGCGGCGCAGGCTGAAGATCAGGAACATTTCGGCGGTCCAGCGGCCAATGCCGCGCACGTCGGTCAATTCTGCGATCACCGCTTCGTCTTCCAATTTTGTCCAGCGCGCCGGCTCGACGCGGCCATCGACAAAATGCCCGGACAGGTCGTGCAGATATTCGGCCTTGCGGCGCGACAGGCCACACGCGGCGAGTGCGGTCTGTTCCAGGGTGACTATATGTTCGGGGGTCACGTGCTGTGCGTATTCGGCGAAGTGTGCCCACACGGTGTCGGCGGCCTTGACTGAAATCTGCTGGCCGACGATGGCGCGCGCCAGGGTTTGAAACGGATCGCCGCGATTGGCCAGCACGGCGTCGGGATAACGCGCGATGAGCGCGGCCATGACGGGATCGGAAGCGGCAAGGTCAATGCAGGCTTGTTGCCAATACGCGGGTGGCGCCAGCGTTTTCACAACAGGATGATGTCGTACTGCTCCTGCGGGTAGCTGGTTTCGACCTGAAGCGACACCGGTTTGCCGATGAAGTCGATGAGCTGGGCGAGGCTGCCGGATTCTTCGTCGAGGAACAAGTCGATCACGCTTTGCGAAGCGGTGATGCGATATTCGCGTGCTTCGAACTGGCGCGCCTCGCGCAGGATTCCGCGCAGCACGTAATAACACACGGTCTGTGCGGTCTTGATTTCGCCGCGCCCCGCGCAGGTGGGGCAGGTCTCGCACAGCACGTGTGCCAGCGATTCGCGGGTGCGCTTGCGCGTCATTTCCACCAGACCCAGTGCCGAAAACCCGCTGACGGTGGTGCGGGTGGGATCGCGCGCCAGGGTTTTTTTCAGTTCGGTCAACACCGCTTCCTGGTGCTCGGCGTTATCCATGTCGATGAAATCGATGATGATGATGCCACCGAGGTTGCGCAGGCGCAGCTGCCGCGCGATGGACTGTGCGGCCTCGAGGTTGGTCTTGAAAATGGTGTCGTCGAAGTTGCGCGCACCAACGAAGCCGCCGGTGTTGACATCGACCGTGGTCAACGCTTCGGTCTGGTCGATGATGAGGTAGCCGCCCGACTTCAGGTCGACCCGGCGGCCGAGTGCCTTGGCGATTTCGTCCTCGATTGAATGCAGGTCGAACAGCGGGCGGTCGGCGCCGAAATGCTGCAGCTTGTCGACCACGGCGTGGGTGTAGTTTTGCGCGAACTCGGCCATGCGCTGAAAGGTTTCGCGCGAGTCGATGAGAATGCGAGTGGTGTTGCTGTTAACAAAATCGCGCAGCACGCGCAGCGACAGGTCGAGATCCTGATACAGCAGACACGGCACGATGCAGTTGCCGCGCGACTGGATGCTGCTCCACAGGCGCCGCAGATATTCGATATCGGCCTGCAACTCGGTGTCTTCGGCGGTTTCGGCCATGGTCCGCACGATGAAACCGCCGCTGACATCCGCCGGCATCAGCTGGTGCAGTTTCTGACGCAGTTGTTCGCGTTCTTCCTCGCCTTCGATTTTCTGTGAAATGCCGATATGCGTTTCCTGCGGCAGGTACACCAGATAGCGTCCGGCAAAACTGATCTGGGTGGAGAGCCGCGCGCCCTTGGTGCCGATCGGGTCCTTGATCACCTGCACCATCAGGCTCTGTCCTTCGTGCAGGATCTGTTCGATCGGCCGCTCGGGGTCACCGTTATGGCGTTCTTCCCAGATGTCGGCCACATGCAGAAAGGCTGCGCGCTCCAGGCCCACGTCGATGAAGGCCGACTGCATCCCCGGCAGCACGCGAACCACGCGCCCCATGTAGATATTGCTGACCAGGCCCCGGCACTGCGCACGCTCGATGTGGAGTTCCTGCACCGATCCCAGCAGCAGTACAGCGACTCGGGTTTCCTGCGGGGTAACGTTGACGAGGATTTCTTCGGTCATGGTGAAAGTTGGAGCGTGCTCAGACGGTCAGACCGAAGGCTCTCAATAAAACAGCCGTTTCAAATAACGGCAAGCCCATGATGCCGCTGTAGCTGCCCTCAATGTGTTCAACAAACATCCCCGCATGCCCCTGGATGCCATACGCTCCGGCCTTGCCAAGGTATTCACCCGTTTGCAGGTAGCGTGTGATGGTGGCTGTATCAAGCGTGGCAAACCTGACCAGGCTGGACGACAGGCGATGTTCCAGCCTGCTGTTATGTTGGACCGCCACTGCGGTGTGCACCAGATGCTCACGACCGGACAGGCGCGTCAGCATGGCTTCGGCCCCGGCACGATCAGCTGGCTTGCCCAGGATGGCGCCATCCAGTTCGATCACCGTATCGGCCCCCAACACGGGAAATCCCAACAGGTGGCGCGTTTCCACTGCGTGCCAGCCGCAGGCAGCCTTGGCGACCGCCATGCGTTGTGCGAAATCAGGTGCAGTCTCGTCGGCGTGCGGGATTTCGACGACGTCCATGCGGCCGGCCAGAATACGCAGCGGCAACGCATCGAAGGCGATGCCAATCTGCTTGAGCAGATCGCGCCGGCGCGGCGACTGCGAAGCCAGGTAGATGCGTTTATCAACCAGCATGATCGTCCAGCATGTCGTTATTCCATTTCCAAATCAAAAATCGGGTGAAGGCGAGCCGCAGACAGGATTGATGTCCTTCTAAATTACAAGTACTACGGCAGAACCTGGCCAACAATGAAGTTTTGATTTGGAAATGAAATGTCTCT
>JBBQDI010000229.1:0-3147 GCA_038319505.1 Burkholderiales bacterium | reverse complement strand
TTCATGCAGAACGTCGGCGCGGCGGCGCTGTTCTTGCCTGCCATGCTGCGGCTTGCCAAACGGACCCACCGCCCAGCTTCGCGCCTATTGATGCCCATGGGCTTCGCGGCCATTCTGGGCGGCACCATCAGCATGGTTGGTTCCAGTCCGCTGATCATACTCAACGATCTGATGAAGGCTGGTGGGCAGGAAAAGTTTGGTCTATTCAGCGTGACGCCACTGGGCCTGCTCCTGCTGGGCGCGGGCATCGGCTACTTCGTTCTGTTCGGCAAATACGTGCTGCCTTCGAAAACTGGCGAGGACAACGGTGAGGAACGGCAACGCGAACTGATCGACTCCTGGCATCTGCCAGTCAACATCCATGAAGTGGTGGTGCCCTCAAATAGCGACCTGATCGGCAAGACGCGCGAAGAGGCCCGGTTATGGATCGAATACCAGTTGCATCTGCTTGCCCTGGCCGATGGCGATGAAATTTTATTTGCGCCATGGCGGCATGCCCACTTTGCCGCCGGGCAGATTCTGGCCCTGATTGGCGAGCGCAGCGATGTCGAACGGTTTGCCGATGCCTGGAAACTCGAACTGCGTGCAACCGTGGAACGTTTTGAAGATCTGCAAAACCCGACCACAGCCGGCTTTGCAGAACTCATCATTGCGCCCCGCTCGTCCCTGATAGACAAAACCATCCGCGACATCAGCTTCCGCCATTCCTACCGGCTCGAGCCCCTGGTGTTGCTCAGTGGCGGCAATGCCGTGCGTGGCGATTTTGGCGACCAGCCCCTGCATGCAGGCGATGCCCTGGTGGTTCACGGCCGCTGGAGCGACCTGAAAAACCTAGCCCACAATCGAGACTTCGTATTGGCGACACCGGTGGAAGCAGATGACATTGACGAATCCAAGGGCTGGAAGGCCGGTCTGTGTTTCGCTGGTGCCATCGTGCTCGCGCTGAGTGGCGCGCAGTTGTCGATGGCGCTGATGAGCGGTGCGCTGGCCATGATCCTGTTACGCGTGATCACCATTGACGATGCCTATCGCTCGGTCGACTGGCGTACCGTGTTCCTGCTGGCCGGTCTGATTCCGCTGGGCATCGCGATGGAGAAGACCGGCGCGGCCAGTTACCTTGCCACGCAGATGATGGTGGTGCTGGGCGACGGGCATACGTTGATCATTCTGCTGGCCATTGCAACGCTGACCACCCTGTTCTCGCTGTTCATGTCCAACGTGGCGGCCACCGTATTGCTGGTGCCGCTGGTCATCGAGCTGGCCCAACTGGCCGGCATCGATCCGCGCGGCGCCGCCCTGCTGGTGGGCGTGTCGGCATCGAACTCATTCCTGCTACCCACCCATCAGGTCAACGCGCTCCTGATGGGGCCGGGCGGATACCGCAATGCCGACTACATGCGTGCAGGGGGCGGCATGACCCTGCTGTTCCTGGCCATCGCCGTCAGCTACATCTATCTGTTCCATGTTTGAGGATGGCTCCACCCAACCCCGCTACCCAGGTTGTGGGCAGGATGCTTATCGCCAGGCTACAGGTTTCATCTGACGCGGAACAAACAGGGCTGAACCTGAAGCGTCGGACAACCCTCCCCCTTCAGAAACCCGCCAAATAGCCGAAATACAGTTAGGTATTGTCACAATGGCAGGCTTCCCAGCGGGCGCGCATTGTTCATGACCGGGCACAGTTCAACGCGTCATACAAAACAGAAAAGTGAGAGCGAGCATGAGTGATAGAACTTACCGGTTGATATTCGGCGGATTAATGCTGGTGTCGTTATATTTCGAAATCAGCTACCTGATGTATTCCCTCATTGGCATCCTGTTTTTCGAGGGCGTCACCAATTTGCGCGTGCCATTGCTACTCAACAAGTTGCAAGGGGCATCCATGGAAGACAGTCAACTCGCACCCATTCAACTCAACGGCCGCTTCAGCTTCGAAGCGGAGCGTGCCTGGCGCCTGATTGTGGGCTTGATGCTGCTCATCACCTATGTGTTGTACTACGACTTGCTGTGGTTTTTTCCCTGGTTCATGGGATTCGCCATTTTTGGCGCCGGAGCCAGCGGCGTGTGTCCCGTGCTGATCGGCGTGAAATGGGCCGGGTGTAGATGAAAGATGGGGTAAAAATCAAAGGCAAGCACACCTTAACCAGCGGCTTGCCGGCCAAGATTACCGGCATCGTTTTCTGGGGCATGGTCCTGGTTGGACTGCTGATCGCCGTGGTCGTACTGGGAGCCCGCGAGAACGAACTCGGTACGCGTAACGCCAACGAAACAAACCTGCTGGCACGCGAGCTTGCCGAGCACCTCAAGGAAAACCATTTTTCCCCCGACCAACTGAAGCGCGCCAACAGCAGCTTGCGGAAGGTTATCGAAAGACTTAGGCCCGGACTCCATTTCGAGGCGGTTGAACTCCAGAACGGGAGCGATATCCTGCTCATCGGCGACCAACACGCGGAACAGGAATCGTTGTCGGCGATACTGCAGATTCCCGGCCGACAAGGCACCATCCAGGACACCTCGATCCAGATGAGGGTCATGTTTCCCAGCCTGAAGAAGGCGATCACGGACTACCGCAAGAAAATTCTGTTGTCCATCGGCCTGCTGGTGGTTGCATTCGGCTTGATCCTGCAGAAAATCCTGCAGCGGATGCTGTCCCGACCCTTCTTTAACATGATTGCGGCAGCGGAAAACTTTGCCAATGGCAACGCCGCCTCGCGCTTCGACGAAACACGGGGAGACGAATTCGGCTTTCTGGCGAAATTCATCAACCGCGCGCTCGACTCCATCGTGCTGCAGCAGGAAGCGCTGCGCGAAGCCTTGGCGCGCGCGACCCAATCCGAAGCGGCGCTGTTCGGGGAAAAGGAGCGCGCCGAAGTCACGCTGCAGTCCATTGCCGATGCCGTCATCACCACCAACGCCACCACCGAGGTGCAATACCTGAATCCGGTGGCCGAACGCCTGACCGGATGGAGCAACGATGCGGCGCGTGGCCTGCCCCTGGATCGCGTAATCAAGATCGTGCATGACGAAAGCGGTCAGGCCCTGTGCAATCCTGTTCAGCAATGCCTTGAAAACAACCGCGTGGAGATCCTGCATGCCCATGCCGCCTTGTTGCGCAGAGACGGCATGCTGATCGCGATCGAGGCTTCC
>JBBQDI010000228.1:0-3148 GCA_038319505.1 Burkholderiales bacterium | reverse complement strand
GGTGGCCGCAGGCGTGATTTCCAGCGAAGAAGATTCGATACGCAGCTCATGACCCTCTTTGGGGCGCAGGCGCAAAACATGAGGCTCGAGCCGCACCGTGCCCGAAAAATTGTAATAGGTGCGATGGAGTATTTTGAATCGACGCATGTTCCATTCTACCAGTTGGCGATTTTCGAAATGCAGCAGGGAGACCGGGTGTGAGTCAGATATGCAGCGTGTCGATTTCACTGTAGGCATTTTTCAGCCACATCTTGACGCGTTGCCGTTCCAGGATGCCCAGCGCGTGCTCATCCGTGCTTTGCGTGGCGGACCAGAAGCTGCTGCTGTGGCCGTCGATCTTGATCATGGACGCTTCGTGCAGACGCTTGATGTTGATGACGCGGGCGTGCAATTCCAGCGCGCGTTTCTTTTCGCCGGACGCTTCGAGAATGTCGAAGTTGTCGCCGCGGATGTGGTTTTGCACCAGGACGTAATTGAGGCGCGAGCCGAACCGGTTCAGCAGTTTTTTCAGCAGATCAACCGAGTCGCGCCCCGAATCCATCACGTGCCAGTACGTCAGTCCCAGGCCCATTTCGCTCGACAGTTCGATCAGTGCGGAGTCATCCATCCATTGGGTCAGCGCGTCCTGCGTTTGTGCGGCCATGTCGACCAGGATGCTGCGACTGGGTTCGGCGGCTGCCGCTTCGACGATGGCATCAAGGCTTTCATATTTGTCGACCACGACGGGCGAGGCGTAGCCGGCATAAAAACGCATCAGCGCACCGTGGGATTTGTCGGTATCGAACCCCACAAACGGACGTGCGTGGTCGATCAGGTATTGCGCGAGGATGCGGGCGACCAGCGACTTGCCGACGCCGCCTTTTTCGCCGCCGATGAAATGGATATGAGCCATGGTTTTTTCCGTGAAAGGTGGTGGTTATTGTCGACGTAAATCGAGCGTGTGCGGAAACTCTTCCGACAGTTCTTCTGCCGGCGGTGCCATCGGGCCGGGCGGGGTGCCGCCGGGATAGAAGAGGGCAAGCGATGCCAGGCCGGGCGGCGGGGTAAGGGGGCCAGCAGTGTGCCCCCAATCCTGAAAGCGGATATGCCGGCGCGCTTCGGCTTCCATCGCGTTGATCGGGAAGGTGTCATCGTGACGCCCGCCGGGATGAACAACGCGATAGGTGCAGCCACCGATGGCGCGGCCGTTCCAGGTGTCGACGAGGTCGAAGGTCAGCGGCGAATGAATCCCGATCGTGGGATGCAGTGCGGTGGGGGGTTGCCACGCGCGGTAGCGCACGCCGGCGACGGCTTCGCCATGGGTGCCGGTAGGCAGCAGCGGAACGCGCCGGCCATTGCAGGACAGCACATAGCGATCGCCGGTCAGCCCGGTCACCTTGACCTGCACCCGTTCGATGGAGGAATCCACATAGCGTGCCGTGCCCTGGCTGGAGCTTTCTTCGCCCAGTACATGCCACGGTTCGATGGCGGTGCGCAACTCGACCGCGATATCGCCGATTTGCAGGGTGCCGAATCGCGGAAACCTGAACTCCATGAACGGCTTGTACCAGTCGAGCTGGAACGGGAATCCGGCGTCGTTGAGGTCATCGATCACATCCTTCAGGTCCGCCCACATGTAATGCGGCAGCATGTGGCGGTCATGCAGCAAGGTGCCCCAGCGCACCAGCGGCTTGCGATACGGCTTGTCCCAGAAGCGCGCGACCAGCGCGCGCACCAGCAGCATCTGCGCCAGGCTCATGCGTGCGTGCGGCGGCATTTCGAAGGCACGGAATTCGACCAACCCCAGCCGTCCGGTGGCGGAGTCGGGCGAGTACAGTTTGTCGATGCAGAACTCCGAGCGGTGCGTGTTGCCTGTGAGATCGGTCAGCAGGTTGCGCAACAGGCGGTCGACCAGCCACGGCTGTGGTGTCTCGCCGACGGGCATCTGCTGGAACGCGATTTCGAGTTCGTACAACCGTTCGGGGCGTCCTTCGTCGACGCGTGGCGCCTGGCTGGTGGGGCCGATGAACAGACCTGAGAACAGGTACGACAGGGCGGGGTGATGCTGCCAGTAGGTGATGATGCTGGCGAGCACATCGGGCCGCCGCAGGAAGGGGCTGTCGGCGGGCGTTGCACCGCCGAGGGTGACGTGGTTGCCGCCGCCGGTGCCGGCGTGGCGGCCGTCGAGCATGAATTTTTCGGCGGCCAGGCGCGACAGACGCGCTTCCTCGTAGACCATCGTGGTCGTCTCGACCAGTTGCTCCCATGAATGGGCCGGGTGGATGTTGACTTCGATGACGCCGGGGTCGGGGGTCACCAGCAATTTGTCGACGCGGGTGTCGCCCGGCGGTGCGTAGCCTTCAATCACCACCGGCAGTTTCAGTTTGGCGGCGCAGGCCTCAACCACAGCGAGCACTTCCAGATACTGTTCCAGCGTGCGGGTGGGCGGCATGAATACATGCACGCAGCCGCCGCGCGCCTCGACACACAGCGCGGTGTGGGGGACTTCGACCGTGACGCTGTCGTCTTCGGGTTGGGGATGGATCTCGGGATGCTCGGGCGCGGATTGCTCCAGGTGGCTGTAGCGCGCGGCGATCTCGCCGTGATAGTTGGCGAGCGGCGCTGTGGGCGCAAAGGGATCGACATCGATCCACGGCTCGCGCTTTTCCTCGGCCACCCACGGCAACGCGCCCAGGGGCAGGCGCAAACCCATCGCGGAATCGCCCGATACCAGATACAGCCGGTCCCGACGTGTGTGCCACAGGGCGCTGTGCCAGTGATGGGTGTCGTAGCGCCACGCCAGCGGCAGCACATAGCCGGTGGGTGTGTTCAGCCCGCGCGACAGTTTGTTGGCAAGCTGGCCGCGCGCGGAGGGATCATTCAGATCAACCTGTTCGACGTCGAGGTTCAGCGGGATATCCGCTTCCTGCAGCAGGGCGGCGAGCGCGTCCTCATACGCAGCCTGGACATAACGCGACGGCAAGCCCAGATAGGGCGTCATGGCTTCGGCAAAGCGCTGGGCGTCTTCGACTGTGTGGCCATAGTCCTGCCCGGCTTCGGCCAGCCATGCATCATTCTTCCAGATGACTTTGCCGTCGCGACGCCAATACAAGCCCAATGCCCAGCGTGGCAAGGGTTCACCGGGATACCATTTGCCCTGGCCGGTATG
>JBBQDI010000227.1:0-3169 GCA_038319505.1 Burkholderiales bacterium | reverse complement strand
GCCGATTCGGTGCCCGACAACGAATGGATCGAAACGCTCAACAAGGCACGTGCAGTCATCCGCGCAGCGGAACTGGCGCAGGCACGCTTCGCCACCGTGGTCGAATAGACAGGGATCCCGCTCCGTCCTAACTCAGGTCGTATCGTTTGAGTTTGCGATAAAGCGTACGCTCGGTGATGCCGAGCGCAGCCGCCACCCGGCTGCGATGGCCGGCATGGGTGTCGAGCAGAGCACGGATATGCGCGCATTCAATCTCGGCCATCGATTGTGTGCCCGCCCGAATAGTTGCCGCAGCGATGGGCAGTTGCAGGTCAGCCGCGCGAATCACGCCATCACGACAGATCAGCACTGCACGTTGCAACAGGTTTCGCAGTTCGCGCACATTCCCCGGAAATTCGTAAGCCTGTAATGTGGCCAACGCGGCACCATCCAGCTGACAGGCGCGACGATTGCCGGCCAGGCGCTTGAGCAGCAAGGTCGCCAGCGCGGGGATGTCATCTTGCCGCTCGCGCAACGGCGGCAGGGTCACGTCGATGCCCGCCAGCCGGTAATACAGATCAAGCCGGAAGCGTTTTTCGTCCACTTCGTCCAGCAGCCAGCGATTGGTGGCCGACACCAGGCGCACGTCAGTCTTCAGCGTCTGGGTGCCGCCGACGCGCCGGAATTCGCCGGTTTCCAGCACGCGCAACAGTTTGGCCTGCAAGCCGAGGGGAATTTCGGCAACCTCGTCCAGAAACAGCGTGCCCCCATCAGCCAGTTCATAAAGTCCTTTCTTCAAGCCGCTGCTACCCGAAAACGCACCGCGTTCGTGGCCAAACAACTCGCTTTCAAACAAGGTTTCCGGCACGGCCGCACAGTTGATCACGATGAAGGCGCCGCCCGAACGCGAAGAACGGGCATGGACAAAGCGTGCAGCAAGCTCCTTGCCGACGCCGCTTTCGCCATACAACAGGATTGATGCCTCGCTCTCGGCCACGCGCGCGAGGTTGTCTACGCAGGTCAGAAACGCGGGCGATTGCCCCACCATTTGCATGGCGTCGCATTCCGTGCCGGCATCGGCCTCCAACGGGTAAAGCTGTTCACCCAGGTAGCGCTCGCCATTGACGCCGCGCAACGCGTGGCCGCGTATACGGGTGCGTTCCGGCTGGTCGTCGGCGTGAAAATGCGTGTGCAGCACTTCAACCGCTTCGTCCCGTTCAAACAGGGCCTGGTGCGGGCACAGTTCACCATTTTCGTGGCAGGGGCGTGACGAATGGTGCGATACGGCATAGCAGTGCTGGCCGACGATGGCTTCGGTCGTGGACCCATAGGCTTCGACATAGCGCTGATTGGCCGCCACGATGCGGTATTCACGATCGATCACCACAAACGGCTGGTCGTTGGCGTCGATGAGATTCTGCAGTTCGAGTTGGGGAGGCGTTGACATGGTGTCATGACATTTTCGAGTCTGGACATGACAGTATAGTCATGTCATGTCGGGTTCGTCGCGCCAATAGGGGGATTCGGGCCTGATGGCCGATGGCACGACGATTGCTAACCTATGCTGTAACTATCAACGTTTCAACAAGGAGAAGGCAAATGGCACACATTGTGATTATGGGCGCGGGTATCGGCGGCATGACGATGGCGTATGAAATGCGCGAGCAGGCCCGGGCCGAGGACAAGGTCACCGTGATATCCAATCTGCCGTACTTCCAGTTCACCCCGTCCAATCCCTGGGTGGCGGTCAACTGGCGCAAGCGTGACGACATCACCCTTCCGGCCGCACAGTATCTGAACAAGAAAAACATCGACTTCATCGGGGTGGGTGCGGCGCGTGTGCATCCGGATCGCAACCAGGTTGAACTCACCGACGGCCAGATCGTGGACTATGATTTTCTTGTTATCGCGACCGGCCCCAAGCTGGCGTTTGACGAAGTGCCCGGGCTGGGGCCGGAAGGCCATACCCAGTCGGTTTGCCAGGTTGCGCACGCCGAAGATGCTGGCCGCGCGTGGGATGACTTTGTGAAGACCCCGGGACCGATCGTGGTGGGTGCGGCACAGGGCGCGTCATGCTTCGGTCCGGCGTATGAATTCGCAATGATCATGGATACCGATTTGAGGAAGCGCAAAATCCGCGACCGGGTACCCATGACTTATGTGACGCCTGAACCTTACATTGGCCATCTGGGACTGGGCGGGGTCGGCGATTCGAAAGGCATGCTCGAATCGGTGATGCGCGAACGTCATATCAAGTGGATCTGCAATGCAAAAGTCACCAAGGTTGAAGCCGGCAAGATGTTCGTCGCCGAGCATAACGACAAGGGCGAGGTGATCAAGGAGCATGAACTGCCGTTTGCCTACTCGATGATGCTGCCCGCATTCAAGGGCATTGATGCGGTATTCGGCATCGAGGGGCTGACCAATCCGCGTGGATTCATCACCATTGATGCGCATCAGCGCAACGCCAAATTCCAGAATATTTATTCGGTGGGCGTGTGCGTCGCCATTCCGCCGGTCGAAGCCACGCCCGTGCCGACCGGTACGCCGAAGACCGGCTACATGATCGAATCCATGGTGACCGCCGTGTCTCACAATATCCGCTCAGTGCTTGACGGCCGCGAGCCGACCGAGAAAGCCACCTGGAACGCCATTTGCCTGGCTGATTTCGGCGATACCGGCGCCGCCTTCGTGGCGCTGCCACAGATCCCGCCGCGCAACGTCAACTGGTTCAAGGAAGGCAAATGGGTGCACCTGGCCAAGATCGCGTTCGAAAAATACTTCATGCGCAAAATGAAAAAAGGATCGACCGAACCACTGTATGAAAAATACGTGCTGGGTTTGCTGGGCCTTAAAAAGCTCAAATAACTTGCGCGCAGCCCAGCCCTTGAAGCGCCTGCGGGCGCTTTTTTGTGTTTGCGAGCAGGGCTGCACGGCTATAATTCGCTGCTCTTGGCACACGCTCACACCGCCACGGCGCGATGACGCCGAAGGACCCCCTGATGCTTTTGATGATCGACAACTACGACAGCTTTACCTATAACCTCGTGCAGTATTTCGGCGAGCTGGGCGAAGACGTCAATGTTATTCGCAACGACGAAATCGACCTCACCGGAATCGCCGCGCTGAAACCCGACCGCATCGTCGTGTCTCCCGGCCCCTGCACGCCGAATGAGGCGGGCGTGTCGGT
>JBBQDI010000226.1:0-3204 GCA_038319505.1 Burkholderiales bacterium | reverse complement strand
TCTTGTTGGCCGCCAGATTCAGCTGCACACCCTGACTGTTCTGCGAAACACTGTTCACCAGGCCCAGGTTCAAGGCGGTGCTGCTGACGGACTGGCCACCCTGGGAGGCATCGATGCTGAAGCTGTACTCGCCATCGGCAGCGGCGGCGCCGCTACTGGTCAACCCATCCCAGGCCAGCACGTTCACGCCTGTATCCTTGGGGCCGAGGTCGAGTTTTCGAACCAGCTCGCCCGCGGCGTTATTGATGCTGATCGTGACCTTGTCTGCCGGACGCGACAGTTCAAATCCCATCACGTCCTTGAGATCGGCTGGACTGATGCGGTCGCCCGGCACCAGCACGCCGCGGCCGATCAGATTGGCTGCCTGCGCCATCTGATTGACACCCATGCTGGACGCCAGTGATTCCAGCGTGTTGTTCATGTTCTCGATGCCCTGCACCGTGGAGAGCTGCGCCAGCTGGCTGGTCACCTGGGCGTTGTCGAGCGGATTCAACGGATCCTGGTTCTTCATCTGCGCCACCAGCAAACTCAGAAAACGGTCTTGCGTTTCATTGGTGCTGCTCTTGGTTGCGCTGGAGGAAGCGGCTCCAAACAGGCTGGTCACACTGCTTGCGTCTTGTACGGTCGTCATGGCGTGTCCTTATTAATCGTTCAGGCGATTACTGGCCGATGCTCAAGGTCTTGAGCAGCAGCGTTTTGGTGGTGTTCATCATTTCCGCATTGGATTGATACGAACGCGAAGCTGAAATCATGTTGACCATTTCCTCGACCACATTGACGTTGGGCATGGTCACAAAACCCTTTTCGTCGGCGAGTGGATTCTTCGGGTCGTACACCAGTTTCATCGGCGACGGATCATCGATCACTGCCGCAACACTCACGCCGGTTGCGCCATTGGCGCCCACCGGGGTGGCGGCAAACACCACCTGCTTGGCCCGGTAGGGTTCGCCATTGGCGCTGGTTGCGCTGTCGGCGTTGGCCAGGTTGCTGGCCACCGTGTTGAGGCGCTGCGACTGGGCGTTCATGGCCGATCCGGCCACGTTGAAAATATTCGCTAAAGACATGGGCTACTCCTTATCCCTGGATCACGGCCAGCATGCCTTTGATCTGCTGGCTGATCCGGGTCAAGTTGAATTCATAATGAAGCGCGTTGTCGGCAAAGGCGGCGCGCTCGGTATCCATTTCCACCGTGTTGCCATCGACACTGCCCTGGGATGGGTTGCGGTAAAGCAGGCCCGCTTCCGCTGCCAGGCCGGGGTTGCCTTGCATGTGGCCCGGTGCGGTGGTGGCAACGGTCATGCCGTTCGTCGCGGCAGATCCCTTGAGCGCGCTCTGCAGCGCTGCGTTGAAATCCACATCACGCGCCTTGTAATTGGGCGTGTCGGCGTTGGCGATGTTGGACGCCAGTACCTGTTGGCGCTGGTCGCGTACGCGTAGCGCTTGAGTATGGAAGCTCAGCATGTCATCCAGCCGGTTCATCATCTTCGTCACCTCTTTACTTTGCCGCCTGCGCTGCAAAGCCTTTTTGCGATGACTGCATCCTAGACAGGCACTTGTCCATTCAATCGTCCGATAAGCGGCAAAAAGTCCGTTCATTTCGGTGTATCAGTCCGGGCGAGGCTTTCTACAATGAGCTTCAATGAAAAGCGATATAAAGGAGCCAAGGATGGCAACAGGATCGACCCCCGCATGGAAACAGGCCCACAGGATGGGGCTGGCCGTTGCGTTCCTGTGCCTGTCATCCTTTTCCCACGCGGACAGCCAGCAAGACCCCGCGGCGTTGCAAACCTACGCCGAACGCTTTCTTGCAAAGCAGACCAGCGGCCAGCCGGGCAAAGTGTCGATCCAGATCAAGCCGCCGCGCGGTGCGCTGCCGGCCTGCGCCGTACTTGACGCGTTCCAGCCTGCAGGCAGTCGCAGCATCGGAAAAGTCGCGGTCGGCGTGCGCTGTCTGGCCCCCTCGCCGTGGACGGTTTACCTGTCTGCGCAAGTCCGCGTGGTCGGCTCGTATGCCGTCACCCTGCAGCCGCTGCCCGCCAACCACGTGCTGAGCGCCGGCGACTTCACGCTGCGCGAGGGCGATCTGGGCAGTTTGCCCCTCGACGTCGTCACCAACGTGGATGACCTGGAGGGATACCGTACCGTCTCCGGCCTGGCTGCGGGTGCACCCCTGCGAAACGCACTCTTGCGCCCTCCGCTTGCCGTGCAGCAGGGGCAAACGACCCGCGTCATGCTGAGCGGGCCGGGTTTTACGGTCCAGAGTGAAGGTCAGGCGCTGGCCAATGCCAGCCGAGGCGACCGGGTACGGGTCAAAACCCGATCCGGCCAGGTGATCAGTGGCATCGCGCAAGACGGCCAACAGGTCGTCGTGACATTTTAATTTTGGCCGGGGCCTTCAGAAACGCGCGTAAATGCCGAACCAAGTAATAGTCCAAGGATGTCATCCACATTCTGACCGACCCGACACAGGAAGCTGCCATGAAAATTGAACCCGGTTCCAAGCAGGTCACCCTGCCTGCCTCCATCGAAAACCGCCCTGCCCAGGCGCAGGCGAACAAGCCCGCCACCGCCGAGCAGACCCAGGTCAGCCTGAGTCCGCGCGCGGCCGAGTTGAAAGCACTGGAAACCCAGCTTGCGGCGATTCCGGTGGTTGACCGCGCACACGTGGACAGCATCAAGCAGGCCATTTCCTCCGGCCAGTACACCATCAATACCGACAATATTGGTGACAAGCTGATCGACTCAGTGAAGGAAATGCTCCATGTCGCCAAATGAATCGTCGCCCACCAGTCCGGCTCTGATGGCCCAACTGACGGTGGAAAGCGCCGCGTGGCAGGCGCTGCTGAATGTGATGGGCGAGGAAGAGCGGGCGCTAGTCGCCGGCGAAGCCGATCTGTTGCCCCAGCTGAATGCCTCCAAGCTGGCCCAACTGCAAACGCTCAGCACCCTCGCACACGCACGGCATGACGCACTGGTTGCCGCCGGGCACACACCCGATCATGCCGGCATGGATAGCTGGCTGGCGCGGCAAGGCAACGCCGACCACCAAAACCGCTGGCAGCATTTGTGCGACATGGAAAAGCAGGCCCAAGCGATGAACCAGCGTATCGGCAGCCTGATCGATCTGCGTCTCACCTCCACCCGCCAGGCGCTCAACGTGCTGATTCATGCGGCCAAGAGCCAGGGCGGACTGTACGACCAGGC
>JBBQDI010000225.1:0-3218 GCA_038319505.1 Burkholderiales bacterium | reverse complement strand
TATTGAAAATGTAGGAAAAACATAAACCCTTCGATCATTCTCCACCAGTTCCGATACCCGCAAGCCGGTTGCGTACAGCGTTTCCAGCATCGCGCGGTCGCGCAATCCCAGCGGCGTATTGATGTCGGTGCTGTCGAGCAGGCGTTCCACATCGGCCTCGGTCAGCGTCTTGGGTAAAGAACGGGGCAATTTGGGGCTGTCCAGATTAAGCGTAGGGTCGGCGGCGATCAGTTTTTCGCGCAGCAGATAGCGATAAAAGCGCTTCAAGGTCGAGGTGTAGCGCGCGGCACTGCGCGGCTGCGCATGCTGGGTGAATCGCCATGCCAGATAGGCTTCAACGTCGCCCGACACAGCGGCATTCAGGATTTGTTTCCGTTCTTTTTCAAGCCAGCCACCGAAGGCCATCAGATCACGTCGGTACGCCGCCAGCGTCAAATTAGCCAGCCCGTCCTCCAGCCACAAATGATCGCAAAACCGGTCAATTAGCGCGTCGTTCATTGCTGTGCGCGCGCATCCTTCTCGTGCTTCAGCAGCCAGGTTTTTACATTCAGCGGCGCCCCTGTCGAGGCGTGCATAAACCCGCCCAGTCCACTCGCTGCCACCACGCGATGGCAGGGGATGACAATTGGCAGCGGATTCGACCCGCACGCCTGCCCCACCGCCCGCGCCGCTGTGTCTAGCTGCTTCGCCAGCGTGCCATACGTTGTCGGCTGGCCGCGCGGAATCGCCAGCAGCGCGCGCCATACCCGTAACTGAAACGGCGTCCCCGCTGGCACAAACAGCAGATCGAATTCGTGCGCCGGATTATGCCAATAGGCGTCAAGCTGGGCGGACAAATGCGCCGCGCGGGCATCCAGCGTGCGCGACACCCGGGCGTCCGCACCCAGAAAGTCCATTCGCGTCAGCGCCTCACCCGTGAAGCATGCGCCAATGCGGCAGGGGGGGGCGTCGAGGATGGTGTCGTAGGTGGACATGGAGGGATTTTAGCTGAGGGGGGCGGTGTGAATGCTATATCAGTCAGTTATCGGCCATGAGCGGTGGTCGGTCGGCTTTGTACCCATGTGGGTCTGCTGCTCGGTCGAAGCGTCCATTGATGGCTCATTACGTGGGCGACCGCACATCTTCGCATTGCAGCCGTTCAATAATGTCCAACAAAAATCAGTGGCCTTTATCCAGAGAAACCACTTTCAGTGCATTCGCGAAAATTCAAGCGGATACTTGACAGTCGTATCGTTTCATCAAACCCATGATGCCGGGATATTGACAATACCGCGTCGAAAATGGAGTTGTCCCTATGTTGTTTCAAATTGGCCCTGTTGCCATTGCATTCCTCAATGCTGAGTGGTGCCTGTCATGACCATTGCAGAACAGCGCCTGCCATCGCCCTACCGCCCTGAGGCAGACATCGTGTCCCGGCAATTGTCGACGTTGCAGTCGGCGCTGGACTGGGATGCGGTTATTCCTGTGGCCACGCCGTGGGTGGTGGCGGTACGCCAGAATCCGCCGCCATTCTGGGCGATGGAACGCCTGCTGCATGAGTATCCGATTTCCAGTGCCGAGGGTTTGGCCCTGATGCGTCTGGCCGAGGCACTGTTGCGCGTGCCGGATATCGAAACTGCGATCACGTTGACCGCTGATCAGCTCGGTCATGCCGACTTTGATCAGGCTGGCGACCATGTGCTGGCACGATTGTCGAGTACGGCGATCGCCATGGGCAAACGGTTCTTGCCGGATGGCGAGGCATCCGGTGGGGTGTTTGCCAGGCTGAGTGCTCGTACCGTCGTGGCGGCTGCGTTGCGCGCCGTGCAGTTGCTGGGGCGACAGTTTGTTCTCGGTCAGACCATTTCCGAGGGGGTCGGCGAAGCGGCCAAGGCCAGACGAAACATGAAAAGCCTGCGCTACAGCTACGACATGCTGGGTGAAGGCGCGCGCACCGATGCAGACGCCATGGAGTATTTGGCGAGTTACCAGCAGGCGATTGACTCCATTGCGGCCAACTCAAGCCTGGTCGTGGCGTGTGAATGCAATGACGGTATTTCCATCAAGCTCAGCGCACTCTATGCACGCTTTGAGGATGCTCAGATCGAGCGCGTGATGGCAGACTTGGTGCCGCGTCTATGGGGGCTGTGCGAGCGGGCGGCCAAAGCCAACATCAATCTCACGATCGACGCCGAAGAGGTGGACCGGCTGGAATTGTCGCTCGATGTGTTTGCAGCGTTGCTCAAAAAAGTGGCGGCGCATTACCCGCAATGGCGCGGCTTCGGGATGGCAGTGCAGAGCTATCAGACACGTGCCGGGGAACTGGTGGAACATTTGATCGGCCTGGCGCGGCAATACAAGGTGCGTCTGATGTGCCGCCTGGTCAAAGGGGCATATTGGGACGTCGAAATCAAGCGGGCGCAGGAAATGGGCCTGCCGCAATATCCGGTTTTCACCCACAAGCACCACACCGACGTGAGCTATCTGGCGTGCGCGCGCGCGTTGCTGGATGCGCCCGATGCCACCTATCCGCAGTTTGCCACCCACAATGCCGCGACCATCGCGGCCATCATGCAAATGGGGTTGCGCGATGGACGGGCTTTTGAGTTTCAGCGTTTGCATGGCATGGGTGAGGGGGTGTATCGCGAGGTACTGGAGAATCCCTCGATTGCCTGTCGTATTTACGCACCGGTGGGCGCGCACAAGGACCTTCTGGCCTATCTGGTACGGCGCCTGCTGGAGAACGGCGCCAATACGTCTTTTGTGCATCTGATGGCCGACCCGGCGGTCAGCCTGGATCAGTTGCTGGCTTCGCCGTTACACCTGGAGCGCGAATCGTCGCTGCCGTTGCCGCCCGCGATTTTTGGCCGCGTACGGCAAAACAGCTCGGGTCTGGATCTGGCGGTACAGACGATGCGCGACACGCTGCTTGTACCTTATTCAGGCGTGCAGGTGCCGGCCGTTCCGGTGTTTGAACCAGCAAGGGTTTCAGGCGCGTTGGCGGTCAGCGCAGCCAGCTATGCAAGCTGGAGCAAAACCGAAGTGGCTGCGCGTGCCGCCATCCTGCGCCAGGCCGCCGATGACTTGCAAGACGAGTTGCCCAGGTTTTGCGGGCTATTGGTCAAGGAGGCGTTCAGGACCTGGATCGATGCGATCGGCGAGGTCCGCGAAGCGGTGGATTTTCTGCGCTACTACGCCAATGAGGCCGAGCGCATCATGCAGCCCCAGGTTCAGCCAGG
>JBBQDI010000224.1:0-3263 GCA_038319505.1 Burkholderiales bacterium | reverse complement strand
ACCGGTGCGGCCCGGAAGTACGGTCTCCATGCTGGGTACGGGGGGGCTGTCGATGTTTGCGCTGCAGTTTGCCAAGGCTGTTGGCGCGCGTGTTGCCATCGTGTCAGGTTCTGAGGACAAGTGGGATAGCGCGCGGCGTTTGGGCGCAGATCACTTCGTCAATTACCGCACCACCCCCGAATGGTCGAGAAGCCTGCTTGACTGGACCGGCGGGGAAGGCGTGGACAACGTACTGGACGCCGGTGGCCCGCGCACGCTGGACCAGTCGGTCGCAGCGGCCCGCGTCGGCGGCAATGTCAGTGTGATGGGGGTGCTGGGTGGAATGGAGGGTGCCTTTGGGCCGATGCCCATCCTGCTCAAGCAGCTGAACCTGCATGGCATCTACGTGGGCTCGCGTGAAATGTTCGAGCGGCTGACCGCATTTATGTCAGCTACCGGTCTCAAACCCACAGTCAACGAGGTGTTTGATTTCGATAGCGCGCCGCGTGCCTACGAGGCGATGCGGTTGGCGCGCCACGTCGGCAAGTTGGTCATCAAGTTGTAAATCGCCCTAGGCGCTCAGGAGACAAACATGCATTCATTCTGGTTCAAACAAATGTGCACGATGACATTGGCTATCGCGGCCGCGGGTGCGATGGCGCAGGCACCGTTTCCCGAACGGCCGGTGCGCATGATCGTGACGTGGCCCGCCGGTGGTCCGGTCGATGTCGGTGCGCGGGCGGTAGCGCAGGGGCTTTCGGAGCGATTCAAGCAGAGTTTCGTGGTGGATAACCGACCCGGGGCTAACGGCATCATCGGCACCGACGCGGGTGCAAGGGCTGCCGCCGACGGATATACAGTGATTGTGGGCAATGTCGAAACCCTGGCATTGAACCCCCATGTGTACCAGGGCCTGAAATACAACCCGTTGATTGACCTGGAGCCGGTGGCAATGATGGGGCGCCTGCCGCTGGCGCTGGTGCTGCGTTCAGAGTTTGCTGCGGCCAACGGGACCGAGCTGATCCAGCTGGTCAAGAGCAAACCCAAGCAGTTCACCTATGGCTCGTGGGGTGTGGGCAGTATCGGCCACCTTGGCGTCGCGATGGCAGAACAGATTGCCGGTCTGGACATGCTGCATGTGCCGTACCAAGGCGGTGCACCGGCCCAGGCAGCGTTGATGGCGAACCAGATCGATATGCTGCTGGTGCAGGTGCCTTTTGCCGAGCAGCAGCAAAAGGCCGGCAAGATGAAGTTGGTTGGCCTGACGTCGGAGGCCCGCAGCCCCCAATACCCGCACCTGCCGACGTTGAGTGAGCAGGGCTTCAAGGGCTTGAACGCGGAGCAGTGGGTGGCTTTTTTTGTGCCGGCGCACACACCGGCGAACGTTAAGCAGCAGCTGACCCGCGAAATCGCCGATTACGTGAGCAGTGCCAAGGGCACGCTGGCGCTCAAGCAGATTGGCTTCGATCCTTCAGTGGCTACACCGGTCGAAATCACTGGGCTGGTCCGGCGCGAATACGATCGCTGGGGCGCCGTGGTGCGCGACAAAGGCATCCAGGCGCGCTGATCCTTAACTCCCGCTTCGTCGTCCTTCTTTTCTTCACTTCAAGGCAAAGGATTCGCCATGGCTTTCGCACGCGTCAACGGAACGCAGATCTGGTATTCGGTTCAGGGCACGCGCACGGCCGGCACGGCTCCCGTGTTGCTGCTGCCGGGGCTCGGACTGGACCACCATTACTACCGACTGGGGGAGCCCTTGCTGCGCGAGCACGTGCAGACCATCCTGGTTGATCCACGCGGAATTGGTGAATCGCAGAAGGATGCGCCGGATCAGGTTCTTTATACGCCCGAGTTGTGGGCGGACGATTTCGCGGCGTTGCTCGAACACCTCGAAATACCGAAGGCGCACATTCTTGGTTCGTCGCTTGGCGGCGCGATGGCAATGGCGCTTGCCGAGAAGTATCCGACGCGTGCGGCCAGCCTGATCGTCATCGGCGGTTTCGCGCAAATCGACAAGTGCCTGGAACTCAATTTCCGGCTGCGGCAGAAGATCATCGCCAAACTGGGAATGGGTGAGGAACTTGCCGACTTCATGGGCCTGTTCACCATGACGCGTGAGTTCCTGGAGACGCCCGAGGGCTACGCGATCATGCAGGCCAACCAGGCCAGCATCCGCACCAACAGCCCCGCCCTGTACACTGCATTCCTGGACTCCATCTTGTGGTGGGGCCGGCGCTTGCCGGGCCAGGAGGGCGAGCCTCTCTTCACCACGCGGCTGGGCAATATCACCTGTCCGACCTTGGCGGCAGCGGGCGACAACGACTATTACATTCCGGCGAGCTTCACCAAACAGATTGCCGACCATGTGCGTGGTGCCGTCTACGCTGAAATCCGGCACGGCGGCCATATCCCGTTCATCGAGAAACCGAGCGAAACCGCTGCCCTGGTGCTCGATTTCATCCGCTTGCAATCCCTATAGGCGGACCATGCACTGGCTGGACACGCCCCGCACCCGCCTGCACTACCGTATGGAGGGTTCGCCCGATCCGAATGCACCCTTGATGGTGCTGCTGCACGCGGTGGGCCTGTGCGGCAGCTGGTGGGGCGACTATGAACGCCAGTACCGCGGCGGCTGGCGCGTCGTCGCACTGGATCTTCCTGGCCATGGACTGTCGTCCCGGTTGGCGCACGACGTCGCATTACGCGACATCGCGGACGATGTGGCGCACCTGGTCGATCATCTGGGCGGCGCGGCACATGTCGTGGGCGTGTCGATGGGGGGGATGGTGGCACAGGAGTTGGCGATCCACCATCCGGCGCGCGTGGCGTCGCTGGTGCTGCTGTCGACCCTGTCCACACTGCCGGATGCGGCGCGCCATGCCATGCTGGACCGTGGCACGCTGGCCGTCGCCTCGGGCATGCAGGCCGCGGCCCATGAAACCGCGCTGCGCTGGGCCCCGGACGGGGTGGAAAGCCAGGCATTCCGCGCCCGCTGCTTCGACCAGTTGCGTCGTAACGATCCGCACAATTGGGCCGCCAGCTGGCGCGCGATCAGCCGCGTCGACACCTGGGAGCGGCTGACGCGGATCAGGTGCCCGGTGTTGGCCGCTACCGGAGAACATGACGCGAGCACGCCACCGGCGCACGCGCACGCCATCGCCGCCCAGGTGGGCGACGGCCGGTTCACGCTGCTGCCCGACGGTGGTCACATGGCCGCGTTTTCCCGGCCCGCCACAGTCCAGGCGGCGATGGATCGCTTCTACGCCCAGGTGGCGGCCGCGCAC
>JBBQDI010000223.1:0-3282 GCA_038319505.1 Burkholderiales bacterium | reverse complement strand
GTGCAGTCCGAACTGCTGATGATCACGCCCTATCTGATCCCCGGCGATGAAGGGATGCAGATGTTCAATGACCTGCGCCAGCGCAACGTGCGCGTCCGCATCCTGACCAGCTCACTCGAATCGTCGACGGTGCTGCTGGCGCAGTCCGGCTACATGCAGTATCGGATGCCGCTGCTGGAAAATGGCGTAGAGCTTTATGAGATCCGCTCCCTTCTGGGGAATGCCCGGGGCAGCGGCCAAACCGCGGCCATATCACGCTATGGAAATTATTCCCTGCACGCGAAGATGTTCGTGTTCGACCGCAAGCGGGTGTTTATCGGCTCAATGAACTTTGATCAGCGATCGATGCACCTGAATACCGAGATTGGCCTGGTGATCGACAGCCCCGAGCTTGCCCAACAGGTTGCTTCACGGTTCGAGGCCATGGTGCAACCGGTCAACGCCTACGCGCTGGCCTTGCGCCCGAGCAGCGACGCGGGATCATCCACGTTGATATGGCGAACCCAGGAAGACGGCAAGGCCGTTGAGTACGACACGGAGCCGGCCCGGAACGATTGGCAAAGAATCAAGGTCCATCTCTTGTCGATGCTGCCACTGGATGACGAGCTATGAACATACAATGGGTGATGGGTCCGCTATTGATGCTTGGGCTCTCGTGTGGCGCCGTTGCGCGTGCGGAGCCCCCGGCAAGTGTGCAGGCAGAAGTCAACTTTCTGCTGGGCTATGTCGAGGGGTCCGGGTGTGCGTTTTATCGCAACGGTACCTGGCACGATTCGAAAGAAGCGCAGGCGCATATGCGCGACAAGTACACATGGTTGGTGGCCAGAAACCTGATCAGCACCACCGAAGCATTTATTGAACGCGCTGCCACACAAAGCAGTTTTACCGGTCTGGCATACAAGGTGAAATGCAACGGTGGCCCGACGATTACGAGCAACCAGTGGCTGCGTGACGAACTTACCGTGATGCGATCTGATGGGTATTTCAAAGGCAGTCTGGTTAAATGATCGCTCACGACGCTGGCTTGTTTGTCACCTCGTTCAGCAATGATAGGCTCACAATTTCGTCGCACGGGCGGATCAATCCATGCAAACCGACCCCTCATGGCAAGCCCTCCTGCATCCCGGCGACGCGACGGACTTTTTCCTGCGCCGCCCCTTTCCGGCATTCGACCCGACGACCGCCGCCTACAACCCGCTTAACGCACTGTGGCTCGCGGAGCTGAGCCGGCTGGTCTACCGTCACGATGCCGAGGAAGACAGCGCACCTCCGCAGCCGACCCGAACCCACTTTCTCGAGCAGGCCGGATTCACGCAACGGCAATTTTTTCATTCGAAGGAAACGGGCACCCAGGCCATGCTGGTCGAGTCTGGCGGGGCATTGCCCTTCAGCGTACTGGTGTTTCGCGGCACCGAACAAAATATCAAGGACTACCTCACCGATCTCGAATTCGGCGAGTTGTCGCTGGCAAAAAACAAAAAAGAGGTGCACGCAGGCTTTACCGAAGCGCTCGACTCGGTATGGCAAGACATTGATGCAGCACTTGCCATACTCAACGCCCCGATTTTCTACACCGGACATAGCCTGGGCGCAGCGCTTGCCACGCTGGCAGCAGCGCGTCATGCGCCCCGCGCGGTTTACACATTCGGCTCGCCACGCGTGGGCAACCAGGCATTCATTGCTTCACTCGGCAACGTCCCCATCTACCGGATTGTTGACGACGAAGATATCGTGACGACGGTCCCTTCGGAGGCACTGGGATTCCGGCACGTCGGGACAGAATTGCGCCTGTTCTCACTCAACCCAACCCCATTCCTCAATCTGGTCTTCGGTCCACCGAAAGCGTTAGCTGACCATGCCCCGATCAACTACGTGGACAGGGTATGAATCCCGTGACCCGCTGGATTCGGTTTCCAGCAGGTCATCGCCTGCCGGCGGCTAACGCAGTTCACTTGCGGAGATAGCGTGATCGTTGAACTCATCGAAGACATCGTGAAGATGGCGCTCATCGTCGCCAGTCTTTACTTCGTCCTGGGTGAGACGGCGCGTCGCATGCAACCCGCATGGTCTGAATCGCTGGGGAAGCGCCGTTTGATCACGCTTTTGGTGCTTATCCTCGCGGTATCCGCAATCAAGCTGACTGAAGATGTGATCGGCGGAGAGTCAGGTCCGATCGACAAGGCCATCCTGCTTTTCATCCATGGCCACGTTCCGCACACGCTAACCGGGTTTTTCGAAGCAATCACCTTGACCGGGTCCGCACGGATTCTGTTTCCGCTGGCAACGCTGACAACAATCGCGCTTCTATGGGCCAGCCATCGCGTCGAGGCGCTGCTTGTTGCCGCTTCGGTGATCAGCGGTGCGCTTGTAATTTACGGTGTCAAAACGGTGGTGGGCCGGGCCCGGCCATCCCTGTGGGACACAGCGTGGTATTGGGGCTCCAGCTTTCCCAGCGGGCATACGTTAATCGTCGCGGCATTCGCTACCGCCGCCGCGCTTGGCGTGAGCCGAATCCGACCCGCATCGCGCAATCTGGCGCTGTCACTTGCGATGTTGTGGATTACGCTTGTCGCCCTGTCGAGGCTGGTGCTGGGCGTGCACTGGCCAACTGACGTATTGGTCGCCGCATGCATCGGGGCGTTTCTGCCCTTGGCAATCAGCGTTGTACTTGAGTTACGTCACGCCAAATAAAGCGGCCCGGCCGACCCGCCTTCGATACAGGCTGGGCTGATCGATTGTGCATCGATTGTGACAACGCGCCAACCCTTCCGGGCCGCCTTGTAGTCATACATGGTGGCCACTCTGGCCAGGCTTATTTGTGCTCGCGCGCCTCATCCGAGATTGCCCCGCCAGCCCGCTGAACATCTTTTCCTGCGCCTTCCATCGTGTTGCAGCCTGTCACGGTTGCAGTTGCGCCGATGACGGCCAGCATGGTGAGCAACGTCACTAACAATTTCTTGATCATGGTAAATCCCTCTGTAAAAAAGTTGAATCAAACGTTGGCGCACAAGAATCAAACGCCTCTGCACCGAATTTCAGCATGCGCCGATATCCATGCATTTTCTGTGCGCTGACGAACAGAACGACTATGACCGCACCCATTCATCCGGCCAGCTGGTTTCGTGACAACCCGCTTATTTCGGCGAAGCGACCGAACCGGCATAGAACACTTCGCATGCCCCACCCGGAAACAGGCGCCCCACCTGCTTGAACAACTTGACCACCGGACCGGTAAGCGACTTGAGGGGACTCTGCTGTTCAACCACCGGATGCTTGAAGGCA
>JBBQDI010000222.1:0-3336 GCA_038319505.1 Burkholderiales bacterium | reverse complement strand
AGGGTGTCGACCGGGCATCCATTCAGTACAAGGCGGGCGATGGCGAAATGGCAGTGATCGAAACCCGGACGGTGCATCCGCTCATCCTCATGGACAGCAGCGGCCGCACGTATACGCTCCGCATCACCGACCTGCCCTCCGGTCGCGGCGATGGGGTGCCGTTCACCAGTCTCGTTGACCTGGCCAAGGGCGCAAAGCTGATTCATGCCCTTTCGGCAACGCCAGATTCCCGCTGGCTCGTATCCAGCACATTGGGCTACGGATTCATTGCCAAGGGTGCCGACATGGTGTCCCGGCAACGCGCGGGCAAGGCGTTCATGACGGTCGAGGCCGGTCAAACGCCCCTGCCCCCGATCCCTGCAACGGCCGACTGGGTTGCGGTTGCGGCAAGCAACGGCAAGGCCCTGGTGTTCCCCATCGAAGAAGTCAAGGAAGGCACGGGCGGCAAGGGTGTGCAACTGATCAAGCTCGACGCGGGTGAAACGATGACGGCGCTGACCGTATTCGACGGCCAGACCCTGATGGTGGATGGTGCCGCAAAGGGCAAACGCAGCGGCAGGCTGAAACTGTCGGGCGAGAACCTGGAACGCTACCGGATCCACCGAGCGAAGAAAGGCTGCCTCCTCGAAAAAGGGATGGTGGCGAGCAGGCTCTGGACAGATTGACCCTGCCTGTCCTATCTCTCATGGGTGCCATCGAGCAGCGTCGATAAGCCCCTCTCGGCTACTCGATGCGTCTCCAAACAGGCTCCCTTGGCGCTGGGCGGCAGCCGCCCGCCCATAAAAGCATTACCCGTGTTACTGGTCACTATTCAGAAATTAAATCTCAGATCAAGTATGGCCAACGTCTTCTGTTCGGTGCGGATTCAACCAGTGGATGCAACGCTCCTGGTTTGGAAAATATTGTCAGTGTTCATGCGCGCCCGGCTCAATCGGATGTCTCCTTAAAAAGAGAAACTCCGTCAGCAGGATAATCAGCATTACCGTTCCTGCCACAACAAGAACCAACGAGTCTGTTTTCAGCTTGATCCAGACAAATCCGGATAACACCACCAAGTCGAGAATAATCGCAGTCACCAGAATGCCGGTCTGCGCTTTGACCGCTTCGCGTAAATGGCGAAGTACACCCCAATGGACTGCCAGATCCATGATCAGGTAAAAAACAATGCCCAGTGCAGCAATGCGGGTAATGTCAAAAAAAGCCGTAAGCATCAAGCCCAACACAACGGTGTAAACAAGCGTGTGCTGACGAATGCTACCAGGCATGCCCAGGTGACTATGCGGTATCAGTTTCATCTCGGTCAGCATGGCCAGCATACGGGACACCGCGAAGATACTGGCAATGATTCCGCCTGCCGTGGCAATCATGGCCAGGGCAACAGTGAACCACAGGCCCAGATCACCGGTCACCGGCCTTGCCGCAGCTGCCAAGGAGTAATTGCGGGTTTTGATGATTTCCTCAAGTGACAGATTGCTCGACACAACCCATCCAACCAGCGAATAAATCACAACGCACAACACAATTGAAATAATGATGGCCAATCCAACATTCCGATGAGGATTTTTCAACTCTGAACCGCTGTTGGTAATCGATGTAAAACCTTTAAAGGCCAGAATGCCCAGTGCCGTTGCGCCGATAAAACCTGCAATGCCAGCATTCGACTTCCAGACAGTGAAGGTCACGTCGGTGCTGTCGGCAACCACGATTCCCACCAAACCGAACAGGATGATCCCACCGATCTTCACTACACCTAATGCTGACGCAACCCCTTCTATGATGCGGTTCCCGGAAAGATTCAGAAGAAAGGCGATTACGATCAGCGCGACGCCGAGAATGGGAATCCACAGGCCCGTATCACTCACATCAAACAGCTGGAGTGTATAAGCCCCAAATGTTCGTGCCAGAAAACTTTGGGCAATCACCATGGAAAAATACATCAACAATGAAAAAAAGGCCGTCGGCAATGTTTTGCCATAAGCCTTGTTGAGATACATCGCGATCCCACCTGCAGAAGGATAGGCGTTGGATAACTTCACATAGGAGTACGCACTAAAGGAAACAACCACCGCTGCTGAAAGGAAGGCAAAGGGAAAGAGTGCGCCGGCCATCTCGGCCATCTGTCCGGTCAAGGCAAAAATGCCCGCACCAATCATCACGCCCGTCCCTAGCGCGACCGCACCAGCGAGGGTCAGGCTATTTTTCGTGTAGTTCGATGTTCTGTCTTTTCCTTGATTCACGCATTTCACCCTTATTCATTTTGACTGTTAACTGCTGTAGGCCCTTTGCACTGCTGCTGTTCAGGTTCTGTTTACAGTCCAACACGCCGCAGCCTCAGGGCATTGGTGATCACCGACACCGAGCTGAAGCTCATGGCCGCTGCGGCAATCATGGGTGAAAGCAGCAGGCCGAAGAAGGGGTACAAAATCCCGGCGGCCACCGGCACACCCAGTGCGTTATAGATAAATGCAAAAAACAGGTTCTGCCGGATGTTGCTCATGGTTGCTTGCGAGAGCTTGCGAGCGCGCACGATGCCGCGCAGGTCGCCCTTGACCAAGGTTACCCCTGCGCTTTCCATCGCCACTTCGGTGCCGGTACCCATGGCGATGCCGACCTGTGCCTGCGCCAGGGCGGGCGCATCGTTGATGCCATCCCCGGCCATGGCGACGATGCGGCCCTCAGCCTGGAGCTGTTTGATCACCGCTGACTTCTGGTCGGGCAGCACCTCGGCCTGCACCCTGTCGATGCCCAGTTTCGCTGCGACGGCCTCGGCCGTCTTGCGGCTGTCACCGGTGAGCATGACGATCTCGATGCCTTCTTCGTGCAGCAGGCGAATCGCTTCTTCCGTGGTCGATTTGATCGGGTCGGCCACGCCAATGAGTCCTGCGGCACGGCCATCGACGCCCAGCAGCATCACGGTCTGACCTTGTGCGCGCAGCGCATCGGCTTGCGCCGGCAGGTCGCCGAAGTCGATGCCCATGTCCTGAAGCAGTTTGATATTGCCTAGCGCAATCTTGCGGCCTGTAACCACACCGGTGACCCCCTTGCCGGTGACCGACTGACAGTCCTCTGACGATACCAATTCCACACCGCGTTTTTCCGCGCCACGCACGATGGCGGCAGCCAACGGATGTTCGCTGGCGCGTTCGATGCTGGCGGCCAGACGCACGATCTCTGCTTCATCGAAACCGGCCGTTGGAGCCACGCTCACCAGTTCGGGATGGCCTTCGGTGAGGGTGCCGGTCTTGTCCACCACCAGCGTGTCGACCTTGCGCATGACCTCTAGCGCCTCGGCATTCTTGAACAGCACCCCCATCATGGCGCCGCGCCCGGTGCCCA
>JBBQDI010000221.1:0-3340 GCA_038319505.1 Burkholderiales bacterium | reverse complement strand
AGAGTTCGCGGATGGGGGTAAAGAGGCCGGTGTAGGTCGCCGGGTTCGAGCGTGGGGTGCGGCCAATCGGCGACTGATCGACGTTGATTACCTTGTCGAAGAATTCCAGTCCATGGATCTCGCCATGTGGGGCGGGCTCTGCGGACGAACCGTACAGGTGGCGCGCAACCGCGGCGTACAAGGTGTCATTGATCAGGGTGGACTTGCCCGATCCGGATACGCCGGTGACGCAGACGAACAGCCCGACCGGCAAATTCAGTGTCACGTTTTTTAGGTTATTGCCGCTGGCCTCTGTCACCACCAGTTGCCGGTCCGGATCCGGCGCGCGGCGTTTTTTGGGGATGGCTATCGAGCGGCGGCCTGAAAGATACTGCCCGGTGAGCGAGTCGGGACTCATGCGGATTTCTTCCGGCGTGCCTTCAGCAACAATCTCACCGCCGTGCACACCCGCGCCCGGGCCCATGTCCACCACATAATCGGCGGCGCGAATCGCATCTTCGTCGTGCTCGACCACCAACACCGAGTTGCCGATGTCGCGCAGGTGTTTCAGCGTGGACAGCAGGCGGTCGTTGTCACGCTGGTGCAGGCCGATTGAGGGTTCGTCGAGCACGTACATCACACCGGTGAGGCCGGAACCAATCTGCGAGGCGAGGCGGATGCGTTGCGCCTCGCCGCCGGACAGGGTGTCGGCGGAGCGATCGAGCGACAGGTAATCGAGCCCGACGTTATTCAGAAAACCGACCCGCGCGATGATTTCCTTGACGATCTTGTCGGCGATTTGCACGCGGTGGCCGTCGAGCGTGAGCGCCTTGAAAAAAGCCAGCACCTGTTTCAACGGCATCGCACTGACTTCGTAAATGGGCACCCCGCCGACCATCACGTGGCGCGCTTCTTCTCGCAGCCGGGTGCCGTTGCACGCGGGGCAGGACTTGTTGTTCTGGTACTTGGAGAGTTCCTCGCGCACGGCCATCGAGTCGGACTCGTGGTAGCGGCGATGCATGCTGGCAAGCACGCCTTCGAACGGATAGCTTTTGGTGGTAAAGCCGCCGCGCGGCGCCAGCGTCTGGAACGCAATGGCTTCCTTGCCGCTGCCGTCGAGGATCGCGTCGTGAATGCGTTGCGGCAACGCCTCCCACGGCGTATCAAGATCGAAGCCGTAATGCATCGCCAGGCTTTGCAGCATCATGAAAAAGAACTGGTTGCGCTTGTCCCAGCCCTTGATCGCGCCGGAGGCCAGCGACAGATGCGGAAAGGCGACCACGCGTGCGGGATCGAAGAACGTGATCTGCCCGAGGCCGTCACATTTAGGGCAGGCGCCCATCGGGTTGTTGAAGGAAAACAGGCGCGGCTCCAGTTCGGGTAACGCATAGCTGCACACCGGGCAGGCGAACTTGGCAGAAAACAGATGCTCGGTGCCGTTATCCATTTCCACCACCAGCGCGCGGCCGTCAGAGTGGCGCAGCGCGGTCTCGAAGCTTTCTGCCAGACGCTGCTTGGCGTCGGCGCGCACCTTGAGGCGGTCGACCACCACTTCGATGGTGTGTTTCTTGTTCTTGTCGAGCTTGGGGACGGCGTCTATTTCGTGGACCTTGCCATCGACCCGTACCCGCACAAAACCTTGGGCACGCAGTTCGGTAAAGAGCTCCAGGTTTTCGCCCTTGCGCCCCACCACCAGCGGCGCCATGATCATCAGCTTGGTGTCTTCCGGCAGCGCCAGCACCGCATCAACCATTTGCGACACCGTCTGCGCGGCGAGCGTGATGCCGTGTTCCGGACACGTCGGATCACCGACCCGCGCAAACAGTAGGCGCAGGTAGTCGTGGATTTCGGTGACCGTACCTACGGTCGAGCGCGGATTGTGGCTGGTGGCTTTCTGCTCGATCGAAATCGCCGGGCTCAGGCCTTCGATCAGATCGACGTCCGGTTTTTCCATCAGTTGCAGGAATTGCCGCGCGTAGGCCGACAACGATTCGACGTAGCGGCGCTGGCCCTCGGCGTAGAGGGTGTCGAATGCCAGCGACGATTTGCCTGAACCCGACAGCCCCGTAATCACCACCAGCTTGTTGCGTGGCAGGTCGAGGTTGATGTTTTTCAGGTTGTGGGTGCGGGCGCCACGGATGCGGATAAATTCCATTGTTTGGGTGCAGGGACGTAGTTCGCAACCTGCTAATATAACGGACTTCGCGCATTCGCCTAATCCCGAGTGGTAAAACCTGCAGTGGCTCACATCGACTTGTCCGAATCCATGACCCGCTCTGAGAAGCGCGCCACATCGGGCCTGGCGGCCATTTTTGGCCTGCGCATGCTGGGCATGTTCCTGATCCTGCCGGTGTTTTCGCTTTACGCCGCGCACCTGCCCGGCGGCAACAGCCACACCCTGGTAGGACTCACGCTCGGCATGTATGGCCTGACCCAGGCCATCCTCATGATTCCTTTCGGCATGGCGTCCGACCGGATTGGGCGCAAGAAGGTCATCATTTTCGGCCTGATTCTGTTTGCGCTCGGCAGCTTTGTTGCCGCCAGCGCCGCCGATATTTACTGGACCATGTTCGGTCGTGCCCTGCAGGGCGCGGGTGCGATTTCTGCTGCAGTCAGCGCGATGCTGGCCGATCTCACCCGCGAAGAGCATCGCACCAAGGCGATGGCGATGATCGGCTCCACCATCGGCATCACGTTTGGCGTGTCGATGGTGGCAGGGCCGGCGCTCAATCGCTTCATTGGTGTGCCAGGGATTTTTGCGCTGACCGGCATTCTGGCGCTGGTCGCCATCTGGGTGGTGAAAGTGTGGGTGCCTGATCCCGTGGACAGTCATTTTCACGCCGATGCCCAGGCCAATCCGGCGCGGCTGAAAGACGTGCTGCGTGACCGTCAGTTGTTGCGACTCGATTTTGGCATCTTTTCCCTGCATGCCGCGCAAATGGCGATGTTCGTCGTGGTGCCGGTGGCGCTTAAAAACAGTGGCCTGCCGGTCGATCACCACTGGGAGGTGTACCTGCCCGTATTGCTGGGCTCCTTCCTGCTGATGGTGCCCGCCATCATTTATGGCGAGAAGCGCGGCCAGATGAAACCCGTATTCACGGGTGCGGTCGCCCTGATGCTGCTGGCGCAACTGGGGCTCGCGTTTGGGATCGGCCACTTCTGGGGCATCGTCTGGGCGCTGTTCTTCTATTTCGTCGCCTTCAACCTGCTGGAAGCAAGCCTGCCCTCGCTGATTTCCAAGCTCGCGCCCGTGTCGGCCAAGGGCACCGCGATGGGTGTCTACAATACTGCGCAGGCACTGGGGCTTTTCTTCGGCGGCATGCTCGGTGGCTGGCTGGCGCAGCATGTCGGATTTCAAGCC
>JBBQDI010000220.1:0-3341 GCA_038319505.1 Burkholderiales bacterium | reverse complement strand
CGGTCACGCAGTGATTGGCATGACACTGCCGGGCTGCGATCCAGTGCACAAGGTCACGGTGATCCCGCGTGGCCGTGCGCTTGGCGTGACCATGTCCTTGCCGGAGCTTGACCGTTACAGCCTTTATCAGGATCAGATGCTGTCGCAGATATGCATGCTGTTCGGAGGACGCGTGGCGGAAGAAATTTTTGTCGGCAGTATCTCGACCGGCGCTTCGAACGACTTCGAGCGCGCCACCAGCATCGCGCGCGACATGGTGACGCGTTACGGCATGTCTGAAGCGTTGGGCCCAATGGTGTATGGTGAAAACGAGGGTGAGGTGTTTCTGGGGCGTTCGGTAACTACGCACAAGAACATGAGTGAAGCCACCATGCAGAAAATCGATATCGAAATTCGCCGCATTCTGGACGAGCAATACGCGCGGGCCACGACAATCCTCACGGAAGGACGTGACAAGATCGAGGCGATGGTCGTTGCCTTGATGGAATGGGAAACCATCGACGCCGAGCAGATCGGCGACATCATGGCAGGCCTTCCTGCCCGTCCGCCCAAACCTTCAACCACCCCGCAACCGCCGGCAAGTGGAGGGGGCAAACCCAGCGCACCTGCGCCGACCGTTCAGCCGGCACAGGAAGCTTGAGCGTTTAGTCGCTGTCACACACTACAATGGAGGGGCTCAGGCTCCTCCATTTTCATGTCCATTCTCCACGCTGGCTCGCATCGCCTTTCTCTGGCAACGCCCCTCATCATGGGCATCGTCAACGTCACCCCCGATTCGTTCTCGGATGGTGGTCGTTTGGTTGATGTTCAGGTTGCCATTCGGCATGCGCTCAAGCTGCAGGAAGAAGGGGCCGATATCCTTGACGTTGGTGGAGAATCTACTCGCCCTGGCGCAGCAGCTGTGTCTGCTGACGAGGAAATCCGGCGTGTTTTGCCGTTGATTGAGGCGCTTGTGGGTCATGGGTGTGTGGTATCGATTGACACAAAGAAGCCCGAGGTGATGCGAGCCGCACTCGATGCCGGTGCGGCCATGGTGAACGATGTGATGGCTCTGCGCGTCCCCGGTGCGCTGGAGAGCGTCGCGGCGTCGGATGCGGCAGTGTGCCTCATGCATATGCAGGGTGAGCCACAGAGCATGCAGAAGGCGCCCTCATATACCGATGTGGTTGAGGACGTGAAACGATTTTTGCAGGGCAGGGTGCAGGCCTGCGAAGCGGCAGGCATAACGCGTGATCGGCTGCTGATTGATCCCGGTTTCGGCTTTGGCAAAACGCTGGAACACAATCTGGCCTTGCTCAAGCACTTGAGTCGTCTGGCCGAGTCCGGTGTGCCGGTCATGGTCGGGCTATCGCGCAAGACCATGCTGGGCACCCTGACAGGACGTGATGTCGAGGCACGCGAATTTGCCGGGGTGGCAGCACACCTGGCTGCGGTGGCGCGCGGTGCACGGATTGTACGCGTTCACAATGTTACGGCCATGCGCGATGCGCTGGTCATCTGGAATGCAGTGGAGGAACAAAACAATGGGACGTAAATATTTTGGCACCGATGGCGTGCGCGGCAGGGTGGGCGAATCTCCAATCACCCCCGAGTTTGTCATGCATCTGGGCTACGCTGCCGGGCAGGTTCTGGTTGCGGATCGTGGCAGTCTGCCACCGAGTCAGCACCCGACTGTGCTGATCGGCAAGGACACCCGAATCTCCGGTTACATGCTGGAAGCCGCACTGGAAGCCGGTTTTTGTGCTGCCGGCGTGAATGTCCTGATGACGGGTCCGATGCCAACACCGGCGGTGGCGTACCTGACGCGTGCTTTGCGCCTGCAGGCCGGCGTGGTAATTTCGGCATCGCACAACCCGTTCGAGGACAACGGCATCAAGTTCTTTTCCGCCAGCGGCCAGAAATTGCCTGACAGCGTGGAGGAAGCCATCGAAGCGCGGCTGGACCATCCGATCGTAACGGTCGAGGCACGCCAGTTGGGGCGCGCCCGCCGCATTGAAGATGCCGCGGCACGCTATATCGAGTTCTGCCAGAGCACTTTTCCCAATCACCTCGACCTGCGCGGGATGCGCATCGTAGTGGATTGCGCACATGGTGCGACCTATCACATCGCCCCGCATGTTCTGCACGAGCTGGGTGCCGAGGTGATTGCCATCGGCAATGCACCGAACGGCTTCAATATCAACGACGAATGCGGCGCGACTCAAACCAAGGCGCTGTCAGACGCGGTACGCGAACAACGTGCGGATCTGGGTATTGCACTCGACGGCGATGGCGACCGCCTGATGATGGCCGACACTCAGGGGCGGATTTATGATGGCGATCAACTGCTTTACATCATCGCGCGTCACCGCATCCAGACCGGTTACATGAAAGGCGGTGTGGTCGGCACCCTGATGACCAATCTCGGAACTGAACACGCACTCGCTCGCATCGAAATTCCATTTGAACGCGCCAAGGTGGGCGACCGCTACGTGATGGAACGCCTGCATGCCAACGGCTGGACGCTGGGTGGCGAGACATCGGGGCACATTCTTTGTCTGGACAAGCACACGACAGGCGACGGCATTGTTTCAGCGTTGCAGGTATTGCGCGCACTGCGTGAAACCGGCGAAACGCTGGATACGCTTACCACCGATCTGGAAACCTATCCCCAGGTCATGATTAACGTGCCGGTTAAAAAAGGTTTCAAGCTGGATGCTGCGTCCGAAGTGCGTACGACGGTCACCGAAGCCGAAACGGCACTTAATGGCAGTGGTCGGGTGGTTCTGCGTGCGTCCGGTACCGAACCGCTGATTCGAGTCATGGTGGAAGGCCGGGACGCCGATCTGGTCCGACACACAGCTGAAACAATTGCCGAAGCCGTGAAGGCCGCCGCCATGTGCGGGTGATTTCCCGTCCTGAAATAAATCTGTAATATTCGCTCGTTAGTATGGCGACGTCGCCTCTGCGGCAACGTTAACTACTACCGGAGAAATATTACATGCGTACACTCAACAAATTGGCCCAAGGTGCCCTGGCGGCAACCATGGGCCTGGCTTTCTCGGTTAGCGCGCTGGCCGCTGACATTACCGGCGCCGGGGCTACTTTCCCCTACGCTGTTTACACCAAGTGGGCTGAGGCCTATCAGGTTGCCACCGGCAACAAGGTCAATTACCAGGGTATTGGCTCTTCGGGCGGGATCAAGCAGATCAAGGCCAAGACGGTCGATTTTGGTGGCACCGACGCCCCGCTCGAAGAAACAGAACTGGATGCAACGCATCTGGTTCAGGTGCCGACCGTGATGGGTGGCGTAACCATTGTCATGAACGTTCCCGGTGTGGCTTCCGGCAAGCTGAAGCTGG
>JBBQDI010000219.1:0-3357 GCA_038319505.1 Burkholderiales bacterium | reverse complement strand
GCGAGATGGATTATATGGCGGCGCACGGCACCAAGCGCAGCCGACCGGCCGAACTGGTGCCCGGCACGCTGCGCATCATCACTGCGCGACTGGATTATTTTCCGCCCGTATCCACTGATCCCCACGCGGTACTAGCCGATGCCAATGCTGCCTATGTTTCCCGCTACGCGCTGGGGCGCGATTACCACAAGGTGCTGCGCAACCGCCTGCAATCGCTGGCCGAAAGAATCGGACAGGCAGTCGGCGAACATCATTTCCGCGTGTTTACCGACAGTGCACCGGTGCTGGAAGTCGAATTGGCCACCCAATCCGGGTTGGGCTGGCGCGGCAAACACACTCTTTTATTGAACCGTCAACACGGCTCGTGGTTTTTCCTCGGTGAAATTTATACCGATTTGCCGCTGCCGGTGGACGCGCCCGAAGCCAACCACTGCGGCACCTGTCAGGCCTGTATCGACATCTGCCCGACGCAGGCCATCGTCGCCCCCTACTCGCTCGACGCCCGGCGCTGCATTTCCTATCTCACCATCGAGCTCAAGGGCAGCATCCCGCTGGAGCTGCGCCCGCTGCTGGGCAACCGGATTTACGGCTGCGACGACTGCCAGCTGGTGTGTCCGTGGAACCGCTTTGCGCAGACCGCCACGCTACCGGACTTTGAAGTCAGAAACGGCCTCGACAGCGCCCAGCTGGTGGAACTGTTTGCCTGGAGCGAGCCTGATTTCAACGATCGGCTGGCGGGATCACCGATCCGCCGCATCGGGCATGAACGCTGGCTACGGAATATCGCCGTTGCGCTGGGCAATGCACCGCGCTCTGCAACAAGCCGGGCAGCGCTCGGCGCGCACGCCAACCATCCGTCCGAACTGGTGCGCGAGCATGTGGAGTGGGCGCTGTCGCGCCAACTAGACACCCCTTAATTCGCGCGCAGTTCCTGCCGTGCGTGCCGGATCACCGACGATCCTGAGTGCAAAGCCAGCCAGCCCAGCACCAACGCCACCACAATGTCAGGCCAGCCATGCACGGTGGCCCACACGCCCGCTGCCGCCGCCATCACCGCCAGATTGCCCAGCGCATCATTGCGCGAGCACAGCCACACCGAACGCGCCTGCGCATCACCCTGACGATGTGCATACAGCAGCACGGCCACACCGACATTGACCGCCAGCGCCAGCACACTCACCCAGCCCATGATGAACGGTTCCGGCACCACGCCGGCCGACCACTGCCAGGCCGACTTTCCGAGTACAAACGCGCCATAGGCCAGCATCAACCAGCCTTTCCATAACGCGCTGCGCGAGCGCCACACCGGCGCCATCCCCATCACGAACAGGGCGACGCCGTAGTTGCCAGCATCCCCCAGAAAATCGACCGCATCGGCCAGCAGCGACACCGAATGCGCGGCGAAGCTTGCGGTGAGTTCAACACCAAACATCAGCGCGTTGAGCACCAGTGCAATCCACAGCGCGCGCCGATAGCGCGGATCGGGGGGCGCCGTGCTGCTCAGCGAGTCGCAACCACAGCCGTTCATGATGAATGCCGCGCCAAAGTCTGGGGTGCAGCGCAGCCCTGCAGGTAAAATGCTAGCTTTTCCATCCCGCCATCTTGCCACCCATGTCCACGAACGCACATTCCCCCATCGGCGTATTCGATTCCGGCATCGGCGGGCTCACCGTGGTGCGCGCCCTGATGGAGCGTTTGCCCTACGAAAACATTGTCTATTTCGGCGACACCGCGCGCGTGCCCTACGGCGTGAAATCGGTCGAAACCATCACCCACTTCACCACCCAGATCGCGCAGTTTCTGCTGGAAAAAGATGTCAAACTGCTGGTCATCGCCTGCAACACCATGGCGGCGGTCGCCTCGCAAGTGGTCAAAAAAATGTCGTCAGTGCCGGTGCTGGACGTGATCGACGCAGGCGCAGTATCGGCACGCGACGGCAAGAAGATCGGTGTCATCGGCACCCCCACCACCATCAACAGCAATGCCTACGCACGCGCCATTCACGAATACGCACCCGACTCGCGCATCCATTCGCAGGCCTGCGCGCTGTTTGTGCCGCTGGTGGAAGAAGGCTGGCTCGACCATGAAGTCACCCGGCTCACCGCGCAGGATTATCTGAAACCACTCTTGGCCGAGCACATCGACACCCTGGTGCTCGGCTGCACCCATTACCCGTTGCTGAAACCGCTACTGCGTCAGGTGGTCGGCGATGACGTGCAACTGGTCGATTCCGCCGAAGCCATGGCCGAACAGGTTGCCGCGCTCTTGGCCGAAAAACACCTGGCCAACCCCGGCCCGGCCCAGCCGCGCTACGACTTCCACGTTACCGATGTACCGCTGCGCTTCCAGACCATTGGCGAACGCTTCCTGGGGCGCACCTTGAATAACGTGCATGTCGTGAAATGGTGATGACAAAACTGCCAACATGATTCGGGTCAACACGCAGATCGAACTTGACGAGCGTGAAATCCAGGAAGATTTCGTGCGCGCCTCGGGCCCCGGTGGACAAAACGTCAACAAGGTGTCTACCGCCGTGCAACTGCGCTTCGATGTCGCCCGCTCACCCTCGCTGCCCGATCCCGTGCGCGAGCGTCTCGTCAAACTGGCAGGTCGCCGGCTCACTCTGGATGGCGTACTGATTATTGAAGCCGAACGCTTTCGCAGCCAGCGCCGCAACCGCGACGACGCATTGGAAAGGCTGATCGCGTTGATTCAGGAAGCCTGCGAAATCGACAAACCACGCCGCCCAACCCGCCCTACCCTGGCATCCAAGAAACGGCGATTGGAGGGTAAACAAAGGCGCGGGGAAACCAAGAAGCTGCGGGGATTGAAGCCGGGTGCGGAACACTGAAACCATCAACCATGGAGTGAGGTCTTGATATGAGGATTGAAAATTGAACTGGGGCCGAACCCTGATTGCCGTTACGCTCACGCTGACGACCTCGGCAGCCAGTGCAACCACCCTCAATGGCCGCGTGGTCGATATCGCTGACGGCGACACCCTGACCCTGTTGGTCGATCACCAGCCATACGTCATCAGCATCGCCGCAATCGACGCACCCGAACGTTATCAGGCATGGGGCGACAGGTCGAAAACCAATCTCGGCAGGTTGTCATTCAATCGGGCAGCTGTCGCCCATTGCACCGGAGTAGACCGACGGGGCCATCAAGTCTGCAAGCTGACCGTCAATAACATTGATGTCGGGCTGGAACAGATCAAGGATGGAATGGCCTGGTGGGTCAGGAATTCCGCCAATGGCCTATCTGCTGAAGACCAGTCGGCTTATGAAAGCACCGAGTTGATGGCGAAACTGAAAAGGCAGGGGTTGTGGCGAGACACCAATCCGGTACCCCCGT
>JBBQDI010000218.1:0-3378 GCA_038319505.1 Burkholderiales bacterium | reverse complement strand
CAGGCCTGGTGAAGGGTGAATGCGATGGCGTGATCTGCATCGGCAAGCGGTTCAAAAAGCGTAACGGGCGCGTGTTCAGCGCATCGCCCGAGAAACTGGCGTTCAACTGCAGTCAGGGTACCCAGCGCGTAGCCATAGATAGGTTGAGGGGTCAGTTCAATTTGCGCGAGCACGCGGTCGAGCGCGCGCGCATAGCGCGCCTGCGGGTCGGTGCCGTCGTTGTTGAGCGTCTGCCATACCGCCTCGATCAGGGCAGTTTCACGGTCGAGGGTGTCGGCATGCAGGGCGCGAATTTGCGCACCTATTGCGCCGCCCAGCCGCGCGGCGGACAGTTCGTCAGCCAGCTGCAGCAGTTCGTTGGCGAGCGCCCACTTGTCGATTTTGCCCAGCCAGTCAACGCGGCGCAGTACGCCATGCAAGCGCGCCAGTCGGCGAGCCTGGGGCTCGCCCCGGTCGTCGGCGACGGCTTCGGCCCAGCTTTTCAGTGGGGTGATGCGCGGTGGAATCAGGACGGGGAGGCCGGCACGTTGTGCCAGAATGCGGGCAAAATCCTGGCCGGCTCGGTGGTTGGGAACGAGCACCGTCAGCCCGGACAGATCGGGCAGGCGGGTGGCGTGGTGGTCGAGAAGTGCGTGGGCGACGGCGTCAGGCAACGCGGGGCCGCCCGGGGTTTTCAACGAGTTCAGCGCTCCAGATACTGAAGCTTGTCCTTGACGCCTGCCCACTCGTCGGCGTCAGACGGCGGATCCTTGCGCTCGATAATGACTTTCCACCCCTTGGCGAGTTCGGCGTTCAGCGCGATATAGGCGCGCTGGTCGTCCGGCACGTCGTCTTCGGCATAGATGGCCTCAACCGGACATTCGGCCACGCACAGAGTGCAGTCAATGCACTCCTCAGGGTCGATGACAAGGAAGTTGGGGCCTTCATGGAAACAGTCCACAGGGCACACATCAACACAATCAGTGTATTTGCACTTTATGCAGGCTTCGGCTACAACGTAGGTCAATCGTATTTACCCGGAATATTTGAGAAATGCCCAGATGCTTGCATTGGGCAATTTTGATGTAGGATATCGGCACAATTACGAATTTTCCAGCTTTTCCGTCAGCTTTATAATTTCCCAGGCCGGATCCGGCCATCCCCATACCTACAATAGGAGCTTCATCGATGAGCGAGCATGTTCATTACATATCCGACGATTCCTTCGAACAGGAAGTCCTTCAGGCCGGTGTCCCCGTGCTGGTGGATTACTGGGCGGACTGGTGCGGTCCCTGCAAAATGATCTCGCCCATTCTTGATGAGGTCGCCAAGGAATACGCAGGCAAGCTCAAGGTGTGCAAGCTCAACATCGACGAGAACCAGGCCACCCCGCCAAAATTTGGTATCCGCGGTATTCCCACGCTGATGATTTTCAAAAACGGCAACGTCGAAGCGACCAAGGTCGGCGCCCTGTCCAAATCGCAATTGACAGCTTTCGTTGACAGCAATATCTAAGCCCCCGCTTTTACCGGACGACGCGTTGGCGCATTCGCCTGCCAGCAGCGACGACCGGCCGCCCCTATCTTCACGTCCGGCTCTTTCAAGCGAGCCTACTCAGGCCCCTCCCATGCATCTTTCCGAACTCAAGCAAAAACCCATCACCGAACTTCTCGAGATTGCCGCCGCCAGTGGCATCGACAACGCCAATCGTTTTCGCAAACAGGAACTCATCTTCACCATCCTGAAAACATTGGCCAAGCGCGGCGAGAGCATCTACGGGGATGGCGTGCTGGAAGTGCTACCGGATGGATTCGGATTTTTGAGATCGCCTGAAACCTCGTATCTGGCCAACACCGACGACATCTACGTGTCGCCGTCGCAGATCCGCCGCTTCAATCTGCATACCGGCGACAAGATCGAAGGCGAGATTCGCACCCCCAAGGATGGCGAGCGCTATTCGGCAATGACCAAGCTCGACCTGATCAACGGCGAGCCGCCCGAAGCCAGCAAAAACAAGATCCTGTTCGAGAACCTCACCCCGCTGCATCCGGACAAGCCGCTCAAGCTGGAGCGCGACATCAAGGCCGAGGAGAACATTACCAGCCGTGTAATCGACATCGTCGCCCCAATCGGAAAAGGTCAGCGCGGCCTGCTGGTGGCGCCGCCGAAGTCAGGCAAAACGGTGATGCTGCAACACATTGCCCACGCCATCAGCTCCAACCACCCGGATGTGGTGTTGTTCGTGCTGCTGATCGATGAGCGCCCGGAAGAAGTCACCGAGATGAGCCGTACGGTGCGCGGCGAAGTGGTCGCCTCCACCTTCGACGAACCCGCCAGCCGTCACGTGCAGGTCGCCGAAATGGTGATCGAGCGTGCCAAGCGCCTGGTCGAACACAAGAAGGATGTGGTGATTCTGCTCGACTCGATCACCCGGCTGGCGCGCGCTTACAACACGGTGCAGCCGGCTTCCGGCAAGGTGCTGACCGGCGGCGTTGACGCCAACGCATTGCAAAAACCGAAACGCTTCTTTGGCGCTGCGCGCAACATCGAGGAAGGCGGCAGCCTGACCATCATCGCCACCGCGCTGGTCGAAACCGGCAGCCGCATGGACGATGTGATCTACGAAGAATTCAAGGGTACTGGCAACCTCGAGATCCACCTCGATCGCAAGATGGCCGAGAAGCGGCTTTATCCCGCGATCAACGTCAACCGTTCCGGCACCCGCCGCGAAGAGTTGCTGATCCCGCAAGAACTGCTGCAGAAGATCTGGGTGCTGCGCAAACTGCTGTACCCGATGGACGACATGGAAGCGATGGAATTTCTGATCGACAAAATCCGCGCAGCCAAAAACAACGCCGACTTTTTCGACTCGATGCGGCGCGGCTAAGGTCTGACTGAACGGGTCGGCGGGTTGATTTGCAAACCCGGTCCGGTGCGGTGTATGCATAACGCCACACCGCCTTCACAAAATCCCGTACGCGCAACGCGCGAATTCATCAGATTTCCGGTCTAGCTCTGCGGTGGACGCGGGTTATGCCAGCGACCGCCGGCAAGCAGCAGATCGGCCTCCGGCGGCCCCCAGGTACCCGGCTCATACGCATAGACCGGGTCGCGATGCGACAGCACCGGCTCCACCACGCTCCAGGCAGCCTCCACCGCGTCCTGCCGTGCGAACAGCATGGCCTCGCCGTCCAGCGCATCGCCGAGCAGACGTTCATAGGCGCTCATCTCGTCCGGATGGTTGTTACAGACATACAGTTCAACCGGCCGACCCACCATTCGATCTCCGGCGTTCTTGGTGCGTGCGCCCAATGCGATGGACACCGTGGGTGACAGCCGCATGCGCAGGTAATTGGTGGCCAGCGGCCCGGCCTCGGACAGCGCGAACACGCGCTGTGG
>JBBQDI010000217.1:0-3426 GCA_038319505.1 Burkholderiales bacterium | reverse complement strand
GGGATCCAGCCCGGCAGCCTTGAATACATCCGATACACCATGCGATTCCTCCGGGGGGATGTCAACGGTCAACACGCCATCCACGCCGGCCGCCTTGGCGGCCTGGGCAAACGTCTCGTACCCCATGCGCTCAACCGGATTAGCATAGCCCATCAGCACCACCGGCGTGGTCGTGTTGCTCTTGCGAAAATCTGCCGTCATCGCCAGCACATCTTTAAGCCCGACCTTGTTCGCCAGCGCCCGCTCCGATGCACGCTGTATCACCGGCCCATCGGCCATCGGATCGGAAAATGGCACGCCCAGTTCGATGATATCTGCACCGGCTTCCACCAGCGTGTGCATCAAAGGGACTGTCAAGCCTTTGCCAGGGTCGCCAGCAGTAATAAAGGTAATCAGGGCTTTCTTGTTGTGCGCCTTGAGCGCGATAAAAGTCTGGCCGATGCGGCTCATGATGATGTCTTCTGAAAACGGTTCAATTGGGTTGCAAGGCAGGCTTACAGCGTAATTCCGGACACCTTCGCCACGGTGTTGATGTCCTTGTCGCCACGACCCGACAGGTTGACCAGGATGATCTGATCCTTGCCCAGAGTCGGCGCAAGCTTTTTGGCCTGGGCGACGGCATGGCTGGATTCGAGTGCCGGAATGATGCCTTCGAATCGGCACAGGTCGTGGAAAGCGGCCATGGCTTCGTCGTCGTTGATCGCCACATATTCGGCGCGGCCCGCATCCTTCAGGTAACTGTGCTCAGGGCCCACGCCGGGGTAATCAAGGCCGGCGGAGATGGAGTGGGTTTCGATGATCTGGCCGTTATCGTCCTGCATCAGATAGCTGCGGAAGCCGTGCAACACCCCGGGCGTACCCGCTGACAACGGCGCGGCATGCTTGCCGCTGGCAATACCGGAACCGCCGGCTTCGACGCCGATCAAGCGCACATTTTCGTACGGGATGTAGGGATGGAAAATGCCGATGGCGTTCGAACCGCCCCCCACGCAGGCGATCACGGCATCGGGCTGTCGGCCCGTCAGTTCAGGCATCTGGGACAGGCATTCGCGGCCGATTACACACTGGAAGTCGCGTACCAGCATGGGATACGGATGCGGGCCGGCGGCGGTGCCCAGGATGTAGAAAGTCGATTCGACGTTGGTGACCCAGTCGCGCATCGCCTCGTTGAGCGCATCCTTCAGCGTTTTGGAACCGCTGGATACCGGCACCACGGTCGCGCCCAGCAGCTTCATGCGAAAAACGTTGGGCGCCTGGCGAATGACGTCTTCGGCGCCCATGTAGACCACGCATTCCATGCCGTAGCGCGCCGCAACCGTGGCCGAGGCGACGCCGTGCTGGCCGGCGCCGGTTTCGGCGATGACGCGTTTCTTGCCCATGCGCCGCGCCAGCAGCGCCTGGCCAATGGTGTTGTTGATCTTGTGCGCGCCGGTGTGATTGAGATCTTCGCGCTTGAGATAAATCTGCGCGCCGCCGTATTGTTCGCTCAAGCGTTTGGCGTGATACACCGGGCTGGGGCGGCCGACGTAATGCTTCAACTCGTATTCGAATTCAGCCACGAAAGCAGGATCGTTGCGCGCCTTGTCATACTCGACGCGCAGCTCCTCCAGCGCCGCCATCAGCGTTTCGGCTACAAAAATCCCGCCATAGGGGCCGAAATGGCCGCGTGAATCCGGAAGATCAGTCATATTCATCATGCTTTGGCTCTCGCAATGACTTGCGCAATTTTATTCGGGTCCTTGATACCTTTTGATGCTTCAACGCCAGATGACACATCCACCGCCCATGGTCGAACCTGCTGTATGGCCTCGGCAATGTTTTCCGGCGTGAGCCCCCCCGATAACACGATGTGCATAGGCAGATTCGCCGGGATCAGGTTCCAGTCGAATCGCTCTCCCGTGCCACCTGGCACACCGGGCACACAGGCATCGAGCAACAGGCCGCGCGCAGTCTCGAAGTCAGCCGCGTATTTTAGCAAATCCGTGTCCTGATTGACTCGCACCGCCTTGAGGTAGGGTCGGCCAAAGCGTGCGCACTCGGCAGGCGTCTCATCACCGTGAAACTGCAACACGTCCAGCGGCACGTTCTGCAGCACGGATTCAATGAATTCAGGCTTGGCATTCACAAACAAACCCACCGACTGCACGAAAGGCGGCAACGCGCGTACCAGCGCCGCGGCGGTCGCAGCCGTCACATGACGTGGACTGTTTTCATGGAACACAAAGCCCAGCGCGTCCGCCCCGGCGTTGCAGGCTGCGTGCAGATCCTGCAATCGGGTGATGCCGCAGATTTTTACGCGAACTGCCATCGGTCAGAGGTTTCCGGCAAGGCAAAGTGCGCAGGATACCGGATGTGGGTGAGATACAGCCCGGCGGCATCGAAGGTGGGCGCAGCAAATGTGCGGTTTCGGCTTTCCAGCAGCGCATGTGCCCACGCGGGTGACTGGGAGCCTGCGCCGATCTGGATCAGACAGCCCATGAGGTTGCGCACCATGTGATGCAGAAATCCGTCGGCAAGAAAATCGCATATTAAATAATCGCCGCGCCGTTCGATGTTGAGCCTTCGCAGCTCCTTGACCGGAGATTTGGCCTGGCATGCGGCTGCGCGAAAAGCAGAAAAATCATGTAGTCCGATCAAGTCTGCCGCAGCCTGTTTCATCGCGTCTGCATCAAGCGGGCGATGAAACCAGCCGATCAATCCATTACTGAGCCCGGGGCGCACCGGGTGGTTCATCAGCACATAGCGATAACCGCGCTGGTTGGCTGAAAACCGCGCATGGAAATCATCGCTCACTTCTCGTGCCCACAAAACCACCACGCCAGACGGCAGATGGCTGTTGACGCCACGGACCCAGGCGGTCAGCGGCCGCTCGACCGGAGTATCGAAGTGCACTACCTGCAATGCTGCGTGGACGCCGGTATCCGTACGGCCGGCCGCAATCACTCGAATATCTGACCCGGCAATGGCGGCCACGGCTGTTTCCAGCGCATCCTGCACACCGCACCCCTGCAACTGCGACTGCCAGCCGCAGAAGCCGACGCCGCAATATTCCAGACCCAATACAATTCTCATACCCACGCGGCCTCAAACCAGCACGACCCACACCCCAATCAAGCCTGCAAGTATGACGGCGCTGTCGCTGCCTTGCCAGCGTTCGGCGTGCAGGGCATAGATGACGGGGCTGATATCGTCTGGCAGCGGCGCGCGCAATGCATCCAGCCAGCGGGCCGGTCTGGGTGCGTGCTCGACGTAGTCCAGGGTCAGCCCCAGGCGCACCGCAAAGGCGCGACGGTCAAAACCCAGCCAGGTCAGCGGCCAAGCCAACGCATACAGCCCATAAACGAGTCTGGGACGGGACGTGTAAGCCAGTAGCACCGACAATCCTGACAGCATCAGGACCAATCGACCCGTGCGCAAAGCGCCCAG
>JBBQDI010000216.1:0-3484 GCA_038319505.1 Burkholderiales bacterium | reverse complement strand
CCTGGGATCGGCCCACGAGTAGGAAATGTCGGTGAGGATGAGACCCACGATATAGAGGAAGGACCCGAGAAACACCATCGCGCGCACCACCGCAAAATCCTGCGCCTGAATGGCATCGATGGTGTAGCTGCCCAGTCCGGGTATACCAAAGAAGGATTCGGTGATGAGGCTGCCCATGAACAACAGCGGCAGCACCACCACCGCACCGGTCAGAATCGGGATCATGCCGTTCTTCAGTACATGGCGAAACAGTACGCGCACCTCGGAGAGCCCCTTGGCACGCGCGGTGCGCACATAATCCTTGTTGATTTCTTCCAGGAAAATCGTGCGATACCAGCGCGCGCCGCTACCGAGTCCTGCCACCACACCAATCAGCACCGGCAGCACGATGAACCGGATGCCTTCAATGCCGCCTGAAAAGCCCGAAATCGGCAGCAGGTTCCACAACTTGGAAATGAAATACTGCCCCGCAATGATGTAGAACAGTCCCGAGATCGACATCAGCACCACGCACAGCACCACCCCCCACAGATCGAGATAGGTGGATCGGAAAAATACCATCAACAAGGCAAACGTGATGTTGACCAGCAGACCGATAACAAACACCGGCAATGCTATCGCCAGGCTCGGCCCCATGCGGGTGCGGATTTCATTTCCGATGTTGCGGCCATCGTCCCCCTTGCCAAACTCGAACACGAACATCGCAGCCGAGTGCTGAAAGAAAATCGTGTCGGTGAACTGCGCGCTGCCACTGGCGTGTGCATTCAGCAGCAGCGGCTTGTCGTAGCCGTGCTCGACTTTCCAGCGCTCGATCGCATCCGGGGTGACATGCTTGGCACCGAGCTGCAGCCGCGCCATGTCGTCCGGCGTGTTGACCACGAAGAACAGGGCAAATGTCAGCAGGTTCACCCCGATCAAGATCGGGATGGCATAGAGCAGGCGGCGCAGGATGTAGGCGAGCATCAGGCCGTTTTCCTTTCACGCCGCCGCCACGCGATCACCGCCGGCGCGATGACCACGACCAACGCGCCCACCAGCAGGCCAATCGGCCACAGTACCGGATGGTTCCATTCGGCACGCCGGGTTGCGCGTAGCGCCGGATCGATGCGGCGGTATTTGAGGGTGTTGTTGGCCATCAGGTTGGGTTTGACGTTATGCACCCAGCCATGGCGTAGCCCAAATGATTTTGGATAGTAGGCATAAATCCACGGCGCGTCGCGGCGCACGATTTCCAGCATGGCGTCGATCACCTGTTGGCGCTCGGGGCCGTTGTTCATGTCCTTCATGCGTTCGAACAGCCGGTTGAATTCGGGGTTGTCGTAATTGGCGGCGTTCTCGCCACCCGTAGTGACTTTCTTGTGCGGTCCGTACAGCAAAAAGAAAAAGTTTTCCGGATCGGGATAATCGGCATTCCAGCCCCATTCGAACATCTGCGCATTGCCCTTGCGGATCTTGTCCTGAAAGCGGTTGTAGTCGGTGCCGCGCACCACCAGCTGCACGTTGAGTTTGTCGAGTTGCTTCTTCATCCAGTCGAGCCGTGATTTCGCATCGGGGCCGGACGCCATGGTGTCGAAATACAGCACCAGCGGTGCACCGGTTTTGGCATCGCGGCCATCAGGGTAGCCCGCCTCGGCCAGCAACGTGCGCGCGGTTTCGATGGAGCGTCGCCGAATCTGGCCGCCCTGGTTTTCATACACATAAGGATTCAGTCCCGCCACGCCATCGACATAGCCAAACAATCCCGGTGGGATTGGACCCTGGGCAAGAATGCCGCGGCCGTTCAGGAAAATGGAAATGAACTCATCGTAATCGAATGCAATGGAAAGCGCCTGCCTCAGCTTCTGGCGGTCTTTACCCAATCCGCCCACCACCGGGTCGAGCATGTTGAAGCCGACATACCAGAGCGAAGCCGCCACGCTGGTGATGAGATGGATGTCCTGATCACGCATGCTGTCAGTCAACTGAGGATTACCACCTGCCGCAAACTGCACGGCCTGATCGAAGCTGTCGGAGCTGATGCCGGAACTGTCGTAATAACCCTGCAGGAACTTGCTCCAGTAGGGAATGGTTTCCTTTTCCAAGGTGAATACGGCGGCATCCACAAGTGGTAATGCTTTGCCGGTGTCATCCAGCAAGCCGGCTTGGCGATCAGCCGCATCACCATCGGCAGGATAGGTTTCACCGTGGTAATACGAATTTTTCTTCAATACCATGCGGCGATTAGGATTATTTTCGACCAAATAATACGGTCCGGTTCCCACCGGCTGCCAGTCCAAGGTCAGGTTTTTATCTGCCATGCCGGGCTGCCCGTAAAAAACCTCGGCTTCCCACGGAACCGGCGCAAAAAACGGCATCGCCAGCCAATAGATGAACTGTGGGTACTTGCCTTTGATGCGAATTCGATAGGTCAGACGGTCCACCACTTCGGCACCCGCCAGCGGGAATGCATTCAGGTTCAACACTGCATCGGGCTGCGCCCTGGCCGCTTTTTCCAGCGCGTCACCCAATGCCTTCAGGCCCACAATATGCTCGGCCATCAACCCGAAAATCGGTGAGCTCAGCCTGGGATTGGCCAGCCGCTTGATTTGATACACGTAGTCAGCAGCGACCAGCTCACGGGTTCCTGTGTGCTCAAAGTCACTGATCTGAGTCTTGCCCGCCATCTCAGCCGCATCCATCGCATGATAGCGATAGCGACCTGCTGCGTCGCGCGCAAACGCCGGATGCGGCTGATAACGCACGCCGGGGCGAATTTTTATTTCATACACGCTTTCGGCAATATTTGCGGCCGGTGTATCGTCTGGCAACACCTTGCCCGCCGCGTCGACGTATCGCGGTTGGGGCACCGCCTCGGCGGTCAACGGGATGAGCGTATAAGGGCGCTTGAGAAAGTGGTATTGCAACGGCGGCTCATAGATCTGGCCGGTGAACTCGACTTCGTTCGAACTGTAGGAGCGCGCCGGATCGAGGTGCTTGGGGCGCTCGGAGAAAGCGCTATACAGCACATTGGCTTCTGGCGCGCTGCCGGGATAGGGATTGTTCCAGCTGTCGGAGCAGCCTGCCATCAAGCTCAAGCCCAGCCCCAGCAGGCTTGTCCTTAATAAAATCGCCCCAATGCGCATCATGGCGCAAGTGTACCCAAGCGCGCCGCTAACGTCAGCCGTTATAATCACGTGCTACGCAACTCTTTGAGACCATCATGGGCTTTCTTGCAGGAAAACGTTTGCTGATCACCGGCGTGATATCCAACCGCTCCATCGCGTACGGCATAGCTGCGGCGTGCAAGCGCGAAGGGGCCGAACTGGCTTTCACTTATCAGGGCGAGCGTATCAAGGATCGCGTGGCCGAATTCGCCAGGGAATTCGACTCCAGCCTGGTGTTCCCGTGTGACGTCGGCAGCGATGATGAAATCAATGCGCTGTTTGCCGAACTTGGCAAACACTGGGACGGCCTGGATGGTTTGGTGCACTCAATTGCGTTTACG
>JBBQDI010000215.1:0-3508 GCA_038319505.1 Burkholderiales bacterium | reverse complement strand
GGCCTGATCGGCATATACTCGCCGGGTCGGGCGTGCCCGGTCCTTTTCCATTATTCGACCAAGCGAAATGAGCATCTCCTCACACAACACCGAGCGGACGCACCAGCCTTCGCCTCCCACCGTCTATGCGCCGTTTGCCCTGGGCTTCCGCCCCTTCTTTCTGGCAGCGGGCATCTATGCCGTACTGCTGATGGGATTGTGGCTGGGGGTGCTGCAGGGTTGGCTCAAGACGGGTGACCTGAATCCTGCGGTCTGGCATGGCCATGAAATGCTGTTCGGATTTGCCGTGGCGGTGATCGCCGGCTTTCTGCTCACCGCCGCACAGAACTGGACCGGGATTGCCATGCCATCGGGCCGGCCACTGGCCGCACTGTTCCTGCTATGGCTGGCGGGTCGCTTGAGTTTTCTGGTTCCTGGCCTGCCGGTCGGGTGGGTCGCGGTAATCGACCTGTCGTTCCTGCCGGTTCTGGCACTTGCACTCGCCTTGCCCATACACAAGGCCAAACAGCTGAACAACTATCCCTTCCCCATTTTGTTGCTCGCCCTGGCGGTGGCCAACGCGCTGGTGCACCTGGAGGCGCTCGGCTGGACCACCGCCAGCGCCCGCCCTGGCCTGTTTCTGGCGACCTATGTCGTGGTGGCGATCATGGTCGTGATGGGGGGACGGGTAATCGCCAGCTTTACCGACAACAAGCTGGGCACCCGCGCCCGCCGCTGGAAACTCATCGAACGGCTGGTGCCTGCCGTCACCCTGGGTGCACTGTTCGCCGCACTGCTCGCACCTTATTCGCTTGTCACCGCGCTGCTCGCCGCCCTTGCGGCGATGGTGCATGCCATCCGGCTGGCAGGCTGGTACACAAGCAAGTACTGGGCGGTGCCGCTCCTGTGGATGCTGCATCTGGGGTATGCCTGGATTACGCTCGGCTTTGCATTGCTTGCGCTGACAGCGGCGGGCGTGAGCACTGCGGCCGTCAGCGCGCTGCACGCCTTCACCGCCGGCGGCATCGGTGTGCTGACGCTGGGCATGATGGCGCGGGTATCGCTTGGTCATACCGGACGCATGCTGGAACCCGCCCCGGTGATGACGCTGGCTTTTGTGGCGATCAATCTCGCGGCACTGATCCGCGTGGTGCTGCCCCTGTTTTTTCCGGCGGCCTATGCGCAGGGTATGGCTGCTGCCGGGCTGGTGTGGGTAGCAGCATTCGGCGTGTTTGTCGTTGTGTATGCCCCCATGCTGCTGCGTCCACGGATCGACGGCAAACCGGGCTGAGTCGCCTGGCCCGCGTTGACGCGTGCGGCAAAACGGGTGCAGGCTCTGCCTATCTCCCATGCCTGAAGTGCCCTGCTGATCCCCCCATGAATGCTCTCGCCATGAATGCACTCGCTCACACCACCCGCTGGCTCGTCCTCTGTCTGTTGTCGTCAGCGGTGCTGGCCGCCTCGCCCGACGGGGTGGTGGCCGTATCGCATCCAGCCGCGGCTGCCGCTGGCGCGCGCATGCTGGCACAAGGCGGCAATGCCATCGATGCCGCTGCTGCCGTGCAGTTCGCACTCAACGTGGTCGAGCCGCAGTCTTCCGGAATCGGCGGCGGCGGTTTCATGCTGATCCATCTGGCCAAAACCGGCGAAACCGTCATCGTTGACTCGCGTGAACAGGCGCCTGCTGCTGCCAGCGCCGACATGTTTGCGCCAGATGGACTGCCGATGCCCTTTTCCCAAGCTTCGACCAGCGGTCTTTCGGTTGGGGTTCCGGGCACCCTGCGCGGGGTCGACACCGCGTTGCGCCGCTGGGGCACAATGAAACGGGCGCAAACGATGGTGCCCGCCATCGAACTGGCCGAGCGCGGCTTTCGCGTCAACCGCTTCATGGCGGATGACATCACCAACGACAGCGGCCGTACCCAATTGCAACCCGAAACCGCGGCGACCTTTCGTCCCGGCGGCGTGCCGCTGGCCGAAGGCGACTGGCTGGTGCAACCCGATCTGGCCAAAACCCTGAAACTGATCGCAGCCAAGGGGCCGGCCGTTTTTTATCGCGGTGCGATGGCGCAGGCGATCGTCAAAGCGCAGCAACGCACGCGTGACGAAATCGGTGCAGCAGGCAAAGGCCGCATGACGCTGGCCGACCTGGCGCAGTATCAGGTGGCGATCCGCAAGCCTGTGGTCGGCCACTATCGTGGCTGGACGCTGGCGAGCATGCCGCCGCCCTCCTCCGGCGGACTGACCACGGTGCAAATGATGAAGCTGCTGGAGCGCTTTCCGCTTGGTGATGCCGCGCAGGGCTACGGCTTTGGCAGCCCGAAAACAATGCACGTCATGATCGAGGCGATGCGCCTGGCCTTTGCCGATCGCGCCGTATGGATCGGCGACGACGATGCCGTGCCGGTGCCACAAGCGGGCCTGCTGCACCCCGACTATCTGGCAACGCGTACAACGCTGATCAAACCGGACAGCCGCATGGACACGCCGCAAGCAGGTGATCCTCTGCCGTGGGACGCGGCCTCCCGCGCGCGGCCCAAGACGCAGCGCACCCGGCAGGAAAGCCCCCACACGACCCACTTTTCCATCGTCGACCGCTGGGGAAACGTGGTGAGCTACACCAGCACCATTGAATACACCTGGGGTTCGGGCATTACCGTGCCCGGCTACGGATTCCTGCTCAACAACGAACTGACCGATTTCAACTTCGTCCCCAGCTTGGATGTGGCCACCGGCAACCCCGGCGCCAACGACATTGCACCCGCCAAACGCCCGCGCTCCAGCATGGCGCCCACGCTGTTGCTGAAGGACGGCAAGCCGGTGGCCGCCTTTGGCTCGCCCGGTGGCGCCACCATCATCAACTCCGTACTCAACGTCACTCTCAACCTGATCGACCATGGCATGACCCTGCAGCAGGCCATCGACGCCCCGCGCCTGTCCGCCACCCACGCAGCGGGCCAGGTCAATTGCGAAGGCGGCGCGCCCTATATGCAGCCGCGTTTCAGTGTCGCCACGCAGGACGCCCTGCGCAAATTGGGGCATATTGGTTTGGGTGAGCCTGGAACGGATGGCTGTCAACAAACCATCGGCTCGGTGCAGGCAGTCGGCATCGACCTCGCTACCAGTTCGCATCACGGCGCTGCCGATCCGCGCCGCGAGGGCACGGTGATTCAGGTCAAGCCGGCGATTTAATTTCAGGGAAGAGGCCGTAGGTAGGTGCCATGATTCGGTTATTCATGGTGTGTGATTCACAAGCACCACGTCCTGGTAGCCGTATTGATATTCAAGTCATACGGCGGGTTTCGACCCGGAGCAGCCGGTTGGAGAGGTAATCACGGACGGACGGAGTTCGGCCAAAACCGCCATTCAAACTGAAATCTCGTGCATTAGTCACTATCACTGGAAGAATCAGTAACTTGCAAGCTGAGAGGGTGAAATGTCGGAATACTTTACAAGTTACTCCTTGCCAAGTAACCCATCCTAGAAGCCCCCCCTCATAAACATTAGTCCGTCAGTTAATTCTTAACTT
>JBBQDI010000214.1:0-3509 GCA_038319505.1 Burkholderiales bacterium | reverse complement strand
ATATTGCCGGTAGCCGGATAGCGTGCGCGGGCTGGTGCGGATCAGGCCGATGCTTTCGTAATGACGGATCATTTTGGCCGACACGCTGCTCGATTTGGCGACTTCTCCGATATTCATTTTTCACCGCCCGCCGGCCGCCAGCGCCGCAGCAGCAACGCATTGCTCACCACACTGACACTGGAAAACGCCATTGCTGCGCCAGCGATCACCGGATTCAGCAATCCGGCCGCTGCGAGCGGGATGCCCACCACATTGTAAAAAAATGCCCAGAACAGGTTCTGCCGGATTTTGGCGTAGGTGCGCTTGGAGATATCGATGGCGTCGGCCACCAGCGCCGGGTCGCCGCGCATCAGGGTGATACCGGCGGTGTGCATGGCGACATCGCTGCCACTCGACATGGCGATACCGACGTCAGCAGCAGCGAGTGCGGGCGCATCGTTGATGCCGTCGCCTACCATCGCCACGGTTTGGCCTTTTGCCTTGAGTTGGCCGACCTGTTCGGCCTTGTCTGCGGGCAACACTTCGGCCATGACCGTGTCGATGCCGAGTGCTGCTGCGGCCACGCCAGCGGCACCACGGTTATCGCCGGTAAGCATCACGGTGGCAATGCCCAGGCTTTTGAGCCTGGCAATGCCCGCGACTGCAGTGGGTTTGACCGCATCACCAAAAGCCAGCAAGCCGATGGCGTGGCGGTCGCGGGTGCGCGCAAGCCAGGAAACGGTACGGCCCTCGGATTCGAGTTTGTCTGCGGCGGCTTCCAGTGCGGTGGTCGCAACCGCGTTGTCCTGCATCAGGCGGCGATTGCCGAGCCAGTAGGTTTCACCGGCAATCTCGCCCGAGATGCCGCGCCCCGGCAGGGCTTGTTGCGCGGAGGCGGGCGGAAGCGTCAAGCCTGTGTGTTCTGCCTTGGCCAGGACGGCGTGGGCGAGCGGGTGTGCACTTCCGGTTTGCAGGGCCGCGGCCAGTTTCAGTACTTCATGCTCGGTGCTGCCCTCGGCGGCCAGGGTGTCGGTGACGTGCGGCGTACCGTCGGTGAGCGTGCCGGTCTTGTCGAACACCACGGTGCTGACTTTGTGCGCGAGCTCCAGCGCTTCGGCATCCTTGATCAAGATGCCGTGGCGCGCGGCCACACCGGTGCCCGCCATGATCGCGGTCGGCGTAGCCAGGCCCAGTGCACAGGGGCAAGCAATCACCAGCACCGCCACCGCGTTGAGGATGGCCTGCTCGGTATTGCCGCCAAATGCCCACCAGCCGACGAACGTGAGCAGCGCGATTCCCATCACCACCGGCACGAATACCTCACTGACTTTATCCACCAGTCGTTGGATCGGCGCCTTGGCGGCCTGCGCGTTTTCCACCAGCCGGATGATGCGCGCCAGCGTGGTTTCGCTGCCAATTGCCGTGGTGCGCGCGATCAGCAGGCCGTGCGCATTGATCGCGCCGCCGGTCACGTTGTCACCCACTTGTTTGTCGACCGGCATGGATTCGCCCGTAAGCATCGATTCGTCGATCTGGCTGTGGCCTTCCGTAATCACGCCATCGACGGGGACGCGTTCGCCTGGACGAATGACGACGTGGTCGTCCAGCTTGATCGATTCGATGGGCACATCGCGGTCGACGCCGTCGGCGCGCACGCGGGCCGTTGCCGGGCGCAGCGCCTGCAGGGCGCGAATGGCCTCGGTGGTCTGGCGCTTGGCACGCGCTTCCAGCCATTTGCCGAGCAGCACCAGGCTGATCACCACCGCTGACGCTTCGAAATACAGATGGGGCATCGCTTCCGCGCTGCTGAACAGTAAGTACACGCTCAGCCCATACGCCGCGCTGGTGCCCACCGCCACCAGCAGGTCCATGTTGCCGCTGCCGGCGCGCAAGGCTTTCCAGCCGGCACGATAAAAACGCCCGCCGAGCCAGAACTGCACCGGTGTCGCCAGGGCCATTTGCAGCCAGCCCGGCAACATCCAGTGGGTGCCGAACAGACTGCCGAACATCGGTATGGTCAGGGGAACCGACAGCAGCATGGCCAGCGCCACTGGCCACCAGCTGGGTAGGGTGCGGGTGGGCGCAACCGCCGCACCTGCTGCTTGCGGCACCGCCGCACCATAGCCCGCACGTTCCACTGCGGCGATCAGCGTGGGCACGGTGATGCCTTTGGCGACCTTGATCGTGGCCTGCTCGGTCGCGAGGTTGACGGTGGCGTCGAGCACGCCCGGTACTTTGCCCAGGGCTTTTTCCACCCGCGCCGAGCAACTGGCGCAGGTCATGCCGGTGATGTCCAGCGCATGGGATTCGGTTGCCATGCTGTAACCGACCTGCTCGATGGCACGTTGCACCGAGGCGGTGTCGGTTTCACCGGTAACGGTGGCCTGTTCGGTGGCGAGATTGACTGTGGCGTCGGTTACGCCCGGCAGTTTTTGCAGGGCTTTTTCAACGCGGGTCGAGCAACTGGCGCAGGTCATGCCTTCGATGCCGACGGAGATGGGGGTATTCATGTTGGCTCCTGATGAGTTCGGATGAGCGCAGCTTCAACCTTCCCATCATGAGAGGGTCAAGCGATTTATTCAAGCTCCCTTTTGGGATATCAAAAGGGAGCCGCCGGGTTCAATCCTGGATGCGATACCCCAGGCCGGTAATGAGGGTGCACAAGACATGGGCGGGGTTTTCGCTGACCACTTCCACCCTGCCTGTATCCAGAGCAATGTTGACGATGGCGTCGGGATCATGGGCATGTATGGCTTGGGTGATTTTGTTGACGCAGCTGCTGCAACCCATGCCGGCTACTTGAAATTGATGCATGTTGGTCTTCCTGTATGGCCCGGTCACATGACCGTGAGACAGCGCGTCAGCCTTCCCATGACAGGAAGGTCAAGCCGTTTGGACGTTATTTGCAAGAGGCGGATCTGGCCCGTTTGAAGCGCGTTTAACGCTGGACTTGGATGAGCGGATAGTCCTTCGGCAGCAGCACCCACATACGACCGCGCTGCTTCATGCGCCCGGCCAATTCGCCCGCCGTGTTGCCAAAGCCCCAGAAAAAATCTGCACGCACGCCGCCTTTGATCGCGCCACCGGTGTCCTGTGCCATCACCAGCTTGTTCATCGGCAGGGTCGAATTGGGCTGGGTGGTGGCGAGAAAAACCGGGGCACCGAGCGGGAGAAAACGGGGGTCGACGGCAATCGAGCGGCCGCTGGTCAACGGCACCCCGAGCGAACCCAGCGGGCCGGGGAGGCCGTTTGGCAGTTCGCGAAAGAACACGAAGCTTGGATTGCTGGCGAGCAGGTCGGGCAGCTTGTCGGGATTTTTTGCGCCCCAGTCCTTGATACCCTGCATTGATGCCTGTTCAAGCTTGAGTTCGCCGCGTTCAACCAGCAGCTTGCCGATCGACTGGTAGGGATGGCACCAGCCGCGTGCACACCGCCGTGCGCATTGCCCCGCACTACGAGGGCCCGGTGGCCTATGTGCCCGACGCTTCGCGCAGCGTGGGTGTGGCGCAAAGCCTGCTGGGCGACGGTGC
>JBBQDI010000213.1:0-3509 GCA_038319505.1 Burkholderiales bacterium | reverse complement strand
CTGGTCGAGGCGGCGCCGGATTGCTGCGGCGTCGATCTTGCGCACCTCCCCGGTGTGCAGCAGGTCGACGCCGCCGCGCACGCCAAGCGGTTGCGCGGTGACAAAATTGCCCGAGGCCACCCGGATGTCTGCGCCCGCCATCGGGGTGTTGGCCAGCCCCAGCGACAACAGGGCCTCGATTTCGACCCGCACCGTGCCGGCCGCTTCCTTGACGCACGCCAGCGCCCGGTCGTCGGTGACGCGCAGGCCGTTCACATAACGGATCGCGGTGCCATTTTCGGTCAGCCGCGCCTCGACCTGCGGCCGCACCCCATGCACCAGCACCAGCCGCACCCCCAGGCTGCTCAGCAGATTGACGTCGTGCGCCAGCTGCACGATGCCACCATCCGCCACCAGTTCGCCACCAAAGGCAATGACAAATGTTTTGCCGCGAATGCCGTGGATGTACGGTGCGGCAGAGCGAAACCAGTGAACGAAATCGGCAGTGTCTTTCAACGGAGTGACCTGATGAGGGCGAAATTAGCCAAAGGATACCGAAAAAACACCGCATCACGCAGGGCGCTTATATGGCATGCGGTGAAATACATGGAATAAATCGTGTCAGTGACGCGTCTTAAGCTAGGTACGTTAAACTATTTCCGTTTCAATCTTGCCGTGGATGAAATAAATGGAATTTATCGTATTCAATAAGCGGGCACGTTGAAATTTCTATTCCAGCTAATCTTGAAGGAGACTTAAAAAATGAAATTAATGAATAAAATGATGGGCGCCCTGCTGGGCGGGGCTATGGTCATGGGCGCACTGGCATTGCCGACCGCGGCTGTTGCACGCGATCCCCTTGTTCAGCCGAAAGTGGTGATTCAGGTCAGTGACGCTGATCCGGCCAACTGGTATCTGGCACTGAATTACGTCCAGAACTTTCAGGCTGCCACCAAGGGCGCTGCCCTGGTCGAAGTGGTGGCGTATGGTCCGGGAATCGGCATGTTGACGGCCGACTCCGAAGTGGCCGGCCGCGTGAGCGAGGCCGTTGCTGGCGGAACGAAAATAGTCGCCTGCGGCAACACCATGAAAGCCAAGAAGCTGACCAAGGAAGACATGAACCCCAGCGTCGGTATCGTCCCCGGCGGCGTGGTGGAAATCATGGATCGCCAAATGGATGGCTATGCCTACATTCGTCCATAAGCAAGAAGGCTGAATAAAAAACCGGGCCTGTGCCCGGTTTTTTTACGCCTGTTAAAAATCAGAAGTCGCCCCACAGGGTTTGCATCGCGGCCAGCGCGGCCAGCGCGGCCGTTTCGGTGCGCAGCACGCGCGGCCCCAGTCGAACAGGTATGGCCTCCGTTGCAAGCAGCACGGCGATTTCGTCGGCCTCGAATCCGCCTTCGGGACCTGCCACCAGGCAATCCATTTCAGTGGGTGCAGGCAGGTCGGCCAGCCGCGACTCGGCCAATGGCGACAAAAACAGCAGTCGCCCACCGGGGCGCTGCCCTAACCAGTTAACGAGCGTCAGCGGTGCGGCTACTGCGGGCACCTGATTGCGCCCGCATTGTTCGCAGGCACTGGCCACCACGCCCTGCCAGTGCGCCACGCGACGGTCGGCTCGCTCGCCGGCCAGTTTGACCACGCTGCGTTTGGCGGCAATCGGCTGAATCGCCATGACCCCGAGCTCAACCGCTTTTTGCAGCGTGTAATCCATGCGCTCGCCGCTCGAGATTCCCTGCGCCAGCATCACGCGCAAGGGCGATTCGCATCCGACATCTGAAAAATGGCTGATGCGGACCGCCACTTCATCCTTCTGGATGCGCTCGATGCGGGCTTCGAATTCGCCGCCCTGACCGTTGAAAAGTGTGACGGCATCCCCTGCCGCCAGACGCAACGCGCGTGCAGCGTGGCGAGCCGGGCCTGGCGGCAGGCTGAAACAGGCGCCCAGTGCGAGCGGCTGGTCAAGATAAAAGCGCGGTGCGGGCATCTTGCTATTATGCGTGGATATCTTGAGATTCTGCGGAGTGCGCTATGGTTTCCCTTACCCCCCCTGTGTGTGATTTTGGCTGGAAGGCACCCGATTTCAGTCTGACTGGTGTAGACAGCAAGCTGTGGACGCTGCCCGAGGCAATGGGGCCGAATGGCCTGCTGGTGATGTTCATCTGCAACCATTGCCCGTATGTGCAAGCCATTCGCCCGCGGCTGGTACGCGATCTGGCCGAGCTCAAGCAGCATGGCATTCATGCCATCGCCATCATGTCGAATGATCCGACCGAATATGCCGAGGATTCGTTCGACAACATGAAGCAGGTGGCGGCGGAATTCGGCTTTCCCTTTCCCTACGTGATTGATGAAACGCAGCAAGTGGCCAAAGCCTATGGTGCGGTGTGCACGCCGGATTTCTTCGGTTTCAATCGGGATGGCGAACTGCAATATCGTGGCCGCTTCGACGCATCGCGCAAGGAAACGGCACCCGAGGACGTACGTCGCGACCTGTTCGAAGCGATGAAGGAAATTGCCGCGACCCAGCGCGGCCCCGCCGAGCAGGTTCCCAGCATGGGCTGTTCGATCAAATGGCTGGGAGATTGACGTGACTGACCAACATCAGCATTGGGAAAGTGTTTATCGCGACAAGGCGGCCGACCAGGTCAGCTGGTTTCAGCAGCATGCCGCGTCATCGCTGCGCCTGATCCAGGAAGGCAGCGACGTGAATGCCCACATCATCGATGTCGGCGGAGGCGCAGCGGTGCTGGTGGATGGTCTGCTTGAAGCCGGCTATCGTCATCTGACCGTACTCGATCTCGCCGAGTCTGCCCTGGAGGCCAGCCGCGTGCGGCTCGGTGAGCGCGCGAAGTGGGTGCAATGGATTGCCGCCGACATCACCCAGGCCGCGTTGCCAGTCGCGCACTACGACGTGTGGCACGACCGTGCGGTATTCCATTTCCTGACCGACCCGGCCGACCGTGCGCGCTATGTCGCGCAGGTATTGAAAAGCGTGAAACCCGGCGGGCGTGTCATCGTCGCAACGTTTGGTCCAGGCGGGCCGCTGCAATGTTCGGGGCTGGACGTGGTGCGCTACGCGCCCGATGCGCTGCATGCCGAGTTTGGCGCCCCCTTTCAGTTACTCAAGCACGAAACTGAAATCCATCAGACCCCGGCGGGCAAGGTGCAGGAATTTGTTTATTGTTATTGCGTGCGCGTCTGATCATGCTTGAGCAGGTCAAGGCGTTGGTTCGTGAGGTTGCGCAGCGCGAGGTGACGCCGCGTTTTCTCAAGGTCAAGCACAGCCACAAGGCAGACGGCAGCCTGTTTACCGAAGCGGATGCGGAAACCCAGGCTGCGCTGGAGGTGGCGCTTCCACAAATCAAAAATGTACCGGTGCTAGGCGAGGAAATGACCGAGCAACAGCAGCACGATGCCTGGAATGCGGGACGCGAAGGTCTTTGGTGCGTCGATCCGATCGACGGCACCTCTAACTTTGTTGCCGGGGTGCCGTATTTCGCAGTGTCGGTGGCCTACCTTTACAA